>JBBRJE010000114.1:0-8388 GCA_038219845.1 Bacteroidia bacterium | reverse complement strand
GGGATAGATTAGTAAAATTGAATTCATCGGTTTAAGGTTTAATAGTTAGAATTAAAAAATACCATGTTTGGGTATTTCATTTTTGTTGTTGTTGTTTAGTGTAATAAAAACTTTTTCTAAAATTTGTTAAAAACCCAGCACATATGTGCATAAGTTTCCTAGGTCTGTCTGCAAATGTAAACTTTTTTATAAAATACCAAATTTTATTTTCTAAACTTTTTTAAAAGTATAAAAAAATAGACATTAAAATATTGATAAATTTGAAAATGCACGCTTAAATGCTTCAATTCTTATATTTTGCAGCGGAAAATTTATAAAGAAATTTTAAAGAAATTTTTTCGTTCCAAGGATATTCACATCAATATATAGGCTTTTTTATAAAACGGGGTCGAGCAGGTCACCAATTCAAGGATAATTATTTCTAAAAAAAGATTTTTTAATTAAGGTAGAAATCTTTCAAGATGAATTAAATTTTCTATAAAAAAAGATCAAATTTCATTTCATTTGATTCGAGTCAACAAATATTTAATTCATTCACCGGCCTTATTTTATAATTGTGTATTGCTTATGACTCATTACTGGATTGGATTTCCGATTGGCACGATTCTTAATCAAATATAATTAAAGAAGGCTAATTGTTTTTCTTAAATTTCAAGAGATAATTAATCATTCATTTCGACCCCTATTTTAATTACTAATTTAATCAGGCTTTCGAAATGCTTATTTTGGATTATTACCTTTGGCCTATTGCCTTTATTGTTTTTTAACTATTTATGCATATACCTGTATTTTATATTTTTAATATCTGATAAAATTTATTCATAGATTTATTTTTTTCTTGTTGACAATCGCAGAACCTTTGATTAATAGGGTATTTTAGTCAACTAAGAATACAGCGTGGGAAAAGCAAAAAAATAAATAATGAGCTTTGCTTTTAGGCATAAAAATTGACACAGCAGGCGGCAAATTTGTATTGTAAATAAGCTTAAAACTTTATTCAATAGTTAAATTCTTAAATAATTCAGATTTCGAAGCATAACTTGTTAGAAAGCGTCGAAACTACTTTTGGCTGGCACAATATTTAAGGTTCCAGGATACCGTTAATTAACACCGATGGGATGCATTAGTGTTGTTTAATCCCATGCATAAGTATGTTTTTTTTATTTTTCTAAATCTGCAAATTTATTTTTTTAATGATATAAATATTCAATGCGCATTCATTCGTATTGGTTAATATGTAAATTCGCGCTTTATAATAGCGTATCAAAATATGAAATTTATTTTCCGCACCCGTTTTTATTCACCTATCCTGGATCTGGGCTTATTGATTTTACTTATTGCCATTGCCTGCTTTATGCTCCAACATGGTTTGCCTAAATTGTTTAAATTTTTTTCTGATGAACCGTTGAAATTTGCTGATCCATTGGGCATGGGAAATGTGACTTCCCTTGTACTCACCGTTTTCGCTGAGGTTTTTTGTTCCGTTTTGATACTTCTTGGCCTGGCCACCCGATTAGCAGTAATTCCTTTGATGATAACGATGCTCGTAGCAATTATAATTGTTCACCAGCTAGAATTTAGCAAATATGAAGATGCTGCATTATACTTTTTGGTATATTTTACTTTTCTCTGGTAGCGGTAAATTTTCTATAGATAGATTAATTGAGAATAAATTTTACCTTATTAAAGACACGGAACAATCTATATGAAAATTTTCCTGATCGGTGTCGGAAGTTTTATTGGGGGAGCTGGAAGATACCTGCTATCATTATTTCTGCAACAGCGGCTTGTTTCCAATTTTCCGATTGGCACTTTAACCGTCAATATTTTGGGCTGCTTTTTCATTGGGGTGATTTTTGGGATCAGTGAAAAAGGGAATATGTCGGATGAATGGAGACTTTTTTTAGCAACCGGCATCTTAGGTGGCTTCACCACTTTTTCTGCATTCTCCTATGAAAGTGTTAATCTAATAAGGAGTAATGAGTTATTTTATGCTCTCCTATATATAGGTGCCAGTCTTCTCTTTGGGATATTGGCCACATTCATCGGGGTTTGGCTCTGTAAATTTTTTTAAATATTTTGCCTTGTATCAATAATGCACCGATAATATCAATCGAGGCTTGCCTCTGATACTATTTGCAAAATTATGTTAAGCACTTTTGACAGGTAAAAGAATTTACTTTACATTTGGAGCCTCGAACAAAAATACATTTACTACTAAAATTTTAATTTCACACACATCATGAAAAAGTTTACTTTAACTATTGCTATTATCGCTTTGGGCCTGATCGTATCTAATGCTCAAACCGGTAATGAAAACAGCAAAAAAACAACCTCAGGGAAATCACCTGTCTCAATTAATTCGGATGATGCAAAACCTACCTCCACTCAGGCAGATTTCTTATTTGAAATGGAGAACCACGATTTTGGAGCAATTACAGAAGGAACCCAGGCTACTTATGAATTCAAATTTATAAACACCGGGAAAGAACCTTTAGTGATTAGCAATGTTCAGGCTTCGTGTGGTTGCACTACCCCGAAATGGAGCACAGAACCTATCGCCCCTGGCAAGTCAGGAACAATCACTGCCACTTATAATTCAACCGGTCGCCCGGGACCGTTTACCAAAACGATCACCATTACTTCTAACGCTAAATCAAGTCCAAAGATATTAACTATTAATGGAACTGTTAGCCCAAAAGCAGCTGAAACTCCGAATCATTAATAGCTGCCAAAATATTTTAAGAACCTCTTCAAATAATGAAGAGGTTTTTTTTATGCGATTATTTTTACCTTTTTATTAGTGATTCATTCTTTTTTACCTTTGATCGACACAAGATAAGCGATGATCTGGTTTGCGGTCAGCGTATCTTTAATTGGAGCTCCGAAATTTTTAATCATTTTATTCACGATTTTTTCCCAGCTTTTTTTGGTCATCTCAGGTTGCATTTCAATATAACGCAGGGAATGACACGGCACACAATTTATTTCTACCAGCTCAAAACCTTCATATTTCGGCAACTCAACTTTCACATCATTTACATCAACACTTTTTTCACTACTTCTATTCGATGAATTGGTGCAGGACATGAAAGCTGAAATTTGAAATACAAATATTAGCCTTATAAGTTTTGATATAAAATGATTCATATTCATGAATATATTTTTATTCTTTTACTTTAAACTTTAAAGACTCTATTTCATTTCTCATATATCCGCTTCTGTTCCACTGATGCCAGGGTTGTGTTTGGCCTTTCACTGTAGTGGCTTTCAAGTAAAATTCATAATTTCCGGCAGATATAGGATTGAATTGATAGCGCCATCGCCTCCATGAATACTTGCCCAAGGAAGAATCCATCTTTGTTGCTATCCACGATCTGCCCTTATCAGGTGATATCTCTACTTTGTCTATTTCATCTCCGCTGTCAAATACCAATCCCTGAATCTCAATACTTTTACCTAAAACCATCACGTCGCCAGGTTCCGGACTTACAAAGATGGAACGCAGATCCATTTTATTTATAGGCTCTAAATTCTTTGTTACGGAATCCGGCGATTCATTACCATTAATTATCCCTTTGGGCACCAGGTATGCTTTATCCATCCAATACGTTTTCATGGAATCATTATAAACTTTTATTTCATTAAGCATTCCCACCCAATAAGTAGCATACCAGCCAGGTACTACAAGCTTCAAAGGATATCCGTTCAATTGAGGAATTGGCTCACCGTTCATTTCGTAAGCGATCATTACCTCTCCATCTATTGCATGATCATAATTAAGAGTTTTTATAAAATCAGGCACACCGGTTAATGGAGGCGAATCCATGCCATTGAAAGCCACGAATTTTGAACTGGTACCAGCCCCAGCCAATTCTAAAATATCTTTCAGTTTCACGCCTCTCCATTTTGCATTTCCCATTCCTCCATTAACCCATTGAGCACCTGCTACACGGGGCTTGAAGCAAGAACGCGCATTTCCTGCACAGGCACATAGAGCGTTAATGGAATAGGATTTAAATTTTGTTTTCAGATCATTAAATGATAATGATAATTTTGTTTTTACATCACCTCCAATACGCAATCGAAAAGTATCAATATTAATTTGTGCGGGTAAATTCGCCAGATGCCAGCGAACAAAAAATACATTATTGGGCGTAAAATCCTGCATAAAATATTTAACCGGAGTTTCCAGGTTATATGGCCTGTCGGTAAGTAAGAGCATTGGATCTTTACCCGGGGCTTTCACCATTTGATTTTCAGTGGTTGTTTCCGGTGCAGGTCTGATATCCTGATGGCAGGATAAGAACGCAAACATCAAGAATGCGAAAATCGAGGTGGATGCTTTTGTATTGAAATCTACCATTAAAAATTAATTGCGAGTGAGCTATACTTTTTAAATTAAAAATATAATGGGGATGAAGCTATATTCGAAAGTAGTTTTGATTTATTATTAAACTCCTTCAAAAAGTGAAATTCTACCTTAAGGATTCTCTGTGGTAACATCCTGCGCCAGCTTTGCATCATCGGGAGATTTCTCCAGGTCTCTGTCGAGCGAATACAAGGCATCGCCGCTTGCTTTTTCTCCACCTGAAATTTTTATTTTATCAAGTAAATTAAGGGCCAGTGTTTCTTCCTCTGTTTGTTCTTTCACAAACCATTGCATAAAATTCCAAGTCGCCCAATCTTCTTCTTCTAAACTTAATTTTACAATCGAATATACCGCTTTGGTATTATCTACTTCATGTTCAAATACCTTTTCAAAACAGTTATTGATGCTTGACGGATCGGCGGGTGGAGCAGGAATGGCAGTAACTTTAACAGTTGCTCCTCTTTTTAATATATATTCAAGGATCTTCATCATATGATCCCTTTCTTCATTGGCATGCCTGAAGAGAAAATTTGATATCCCCCCGAATCCTTTACTATCGGCCCATACGCCATATGATAAATATATCTGTGAAGCATGCGCTTCTTTTGTCATTTGAGCATTAAGCGCTGCCTCCATATTTGCGGAAAGACGATTTGTATTCATGTGTTGGGATATTTTTTACAAAGGTAGGAAATAGTGGTCAGTTGTCAGTGGTAAGTTGTCAGGAATACAAAAGCCAATCTTATCTCAAAGCATTGGTCAGTTGTCAGTGGTCAGTAATCAGGAATACAGCGTCAGTTTTTATATTCAAGAGATTTGATCAAGCAGGTTAATATTTTTGAGATTTCGATTGTTTTATTTAGAAGTATTTTGATATGTTCTTCTTCCAAATAATCAAGCCTCTTTGCAAGGTATAATATTGATTTCACTTCAAGCAAAAACCCAAGGAAATGAAACGAAATCTACTAAAATCAAGCTTGGAACTTCTTTCTAAACTTTCCCCAATATTATTGATTATTGATACTACTGCCTGACATATTTGATTTCTGAAATCGCAATCCTTTATTTTTTTTTCAGACCACTAACCACTAACAACTGACAACTGATCACTGACCACTGACCACTGCCCGCTTGTATTTAAATTGTGGAATACTATATCTTAACTTGAAGTGCCAACCATTACCTTTGCTCCCCGTATATGAACAAACCCAAATATGTTTTCGTTACGGGCGGTGTTACTTCCTCTTTAGGAAAAGGCATCATTTCCGCATCCCTGGCCAAGCTGCTTCAGGCAAGAGGCTATACCGTCACCATTCAGAAATTCGATCCTTATATTAATGTTGATCCGGGCACCCTCAATCCTTATGAACATGGTGAGTGTTATGTTACCGACGATGGGGCAGAAACTGATCTGGACCTTGGACATTATGAACGATTCCTAAATGTTCCTACATCACAAGCCAATAATGTCACCACGGGTCGCATCTATCAAACGGTAATTGATAAAGAGCGAAAAGGAGATTATTTAGGAAAGACAGTTCAGGTGGTGCCTCATATTACCGATGAAATAAAACGAAGGATGCAATTGCTTGGTGATACCGGCAAATACGAATTTATCATCACAGAAATTGGAGGAACAGTGGGTGACATTGAGTCACTTCCTTATATTGAAGCGGTAAGGCAATTGCGTTGGGAGCTTGGGGCGCACGATAGTGTTGTGATTCACCTTACCCTGGTGCCATATTTAAGTGCTGCCAAAGAGCTAAAAACAAAGCCAACGCAACATAGTGTAAAAGAATTGCTGGAAACGGGTGTACAAGCTGATATCCTTGTTTGCCGGACCGAACATCCTATTAATATGGAGATGAGAAGGAAGCTGGCTCTTTTCTGTAATGTGAAGTCGAACGCCGTGATTGAAAGTATTGATGTGGAAACGATCTACGATGTGCCCATTAAAATGCTAAAAGAAAAGTTGGATCGTGTGGTTCTTGATAAGGTAAGGTTGCCAATGCATGGTGAGCCTAATTTAAAAGAATGGGAATCATTCTTAGCCAGGTTGAAGAATCCGAAGCAGGAAGTGAATATCGGATTGGTGGGTAAATACGTTGAGCTTCCAGATGCATATAAATCGATCATCGAATCATTTATTCATGCCGGCGCGGCCAATGAATGTAAAGTGAAAGTTGAATATATCCATTCTGAATTTCTGGATAAGGAAAATGCAGTGGAAAAAATCAGCCATCTTGATGGGGTACTTGTGGCTCCAGGCTTTGGCAGCCGCGGCATTGAAGGGAAAATTGAAGCCATCAGATATATCCGTGAAAATAAAATTCCATTTTTCGGAATCTGTTTGGGAATGCAATGTGCTGTGATTGAATTTGCCCGGAATGTACTAAAATTAAAAGATGCCCATAGCACGGAAATGAATGAGAAAACCAAGAACCCCGTGATTGATATGATGCCGGATCAGAAAAAGATTACAGAGAAAGGCGGAACAATGCGACTGGGTGCTTATGCCTGTGAAATTCAAAAAGGAACTAAAGCATATTCGGCTTATGGTCGGCATCGAATAACTGAACGACACCGCCACCGTTATGAATTTAATAATAAATACTTAAACGATATCAAATCACATGGAATGATTCCCAGCGGCATCAACCCGGAAACAGGACTGGTAGAAATTATTGAGATCACTGATCATCCTTATTTCCTTGGAGTTCAATACCATCCTGAATTAAAAAGTACTGTTGAAAATCCCCATCCTTTATTTGTGCGTTTTGTGAAGGCGGCGATGGATTATGCGTCGAAAAGACAGTAGGAGCGAGGAAGCAGTTGCAGTAGGCAAAGATTCAAATTTTGTTCTGATTCCTTTTTAGGTCGTTAATAGCATATATTACTTCGATTAATGCTGAACAGGTTCGCTATAAAAATTTGGAATTTTCGGGATTGAGCCTATTTTGTTTTCTTGCCCGAAAACAAAAAGTGAAAATGTAATTAGGAGAAATATGATTACTTTTTTCAAAATATACATTGCTATAATATTTTCAAAATTTCTTTTCATGCATCGAGACCTTTTTTTGTTTCTATCATTTCATTATTGCTTCCAGTTTGCGAATATATCTATAACAAATATAAAGTGGAATATATCCAATTACTCCAAACGAGCAATCTATAAAACTCCAGAAAAGAGGTATTCCTCTAATTGGTCCTGCAATAAATGCCAATGGAAAAACCATCATACAGGCGATCATTCCAAATTGTATTACCCAGATATTTTTTACAGGGTCTTTTAAGGGCCCGTAAAATGAAACTGCGATTACAAGGTGAGCGAAAGCCAGCCAGTCGGTGCCATAACTTAAATAAGGATAATTAGAATTCGTGGTTTTCACTGCTTCATAAATTGTAGCTAACCAATATTGCATAAATTCGGGAAACGAATCAATATGGTTTATTGCGATAGCAAGCTGTG
This sequence comes from Bacteroidia bacterium, assembly GCA_038219845.1. Lineage (GTDB taxonomy): Bacteria > Bacteroidota > Bacteroidia > UKL13-3 > UKL13-3 > CAINMV01. The sequence goes on along the minus strand of JBBRJE010000114.1, from coordinate 547 downwards.
TCTCAATGGGAAAAGCCGTGATCCCGCTCAACACTAGCCCTACAATAAATAAGCAGATAAGGATACGGATTTTTTTTCTCAGTTTCTTTTCTTGTACGAGCATAGGGGGAGATGGGAGAGTGAGGGTGGATGTGAGCTTCTCCGCTCACACTTACCCGCTACAAATTATTCGGATTCAAAGCTCCTTCTCCAAGTTCAACTTTCTGCCCCAACAGTATTGAAGCTTCGCCAAGAAGGTGCTGCTTCTCTTCTTTTGTGTCAAATAAGTAATGATTTTGAGAGATAACGCTGGCGCGTGATATTTTTGTCGGGCCTTCTATGATCCAGTCGTTAGTATGTTTGTGTTCGAAACGGCATTCATTACAAATAAATTCTTCTACTTCATCGAAGGCATCTTTACGTGCAGTAACGCGTAAGATATTTTCTCCCTGATACCATAAGCGTACTTTACCGCAGCATTTGCTACAGCTGCGGTGGGCTTCCATTGGTTTGGTAAACCATACCCTGCTTTTAAACCGGAAGGTTCTGTCGGTTAGGGCGCCTACAG
>JBBRJE010000113.1:0-8419 GCA_038219845.1 Bacteroidia bacterium | reverse complement strand
CCATACCATCTCCACCTCCTGAAATGGCTTAAGGTTGTTTAGTCAAAAATTAATAGCATTCTGTTCCGGCTTTGTCGTGAACAATTTTCCATTCAATTTTCCATTTTATTTTATCATCATGACAAAATTATTTTCTATCCCTGTGCTAATATTGTCCGTTCTTATTTTTTTCTCCGCTTCCTGCAAAAAGGATGAAGGCAAATTGCCCAATATTGCTTTCAAAACCGGGGGTATATATACTTCCACCGATACCCCTGTATCGAGGGGTGCTGTTGTAACGATGGGCATCACCGCATCCAAAGCAGAGGACAAAGACGTTCTCAAAACCTTCGACGCCTCAAGGGTTTACGATGGTGGGGCCCCGGAAAGTTTTTTCAGCGAAACCCTGAGCGGCAGCAATGAAGACAATTATAATAAGGACATCACCATCACCACGCGCAATATGGCAGGTACTGAGAAATATACATTCACGGTAGTAAACAAAGACGGCCTGAAAAATTCAGTGCGTTTAACGCTGACCGTAAACTAATTTATTCTGCAATATCAAAAGTCCTTCCGCCGGTGTGGAAGGACTTTTTTTTGTATTATTCGCCCGGGATTAAATCATTTTAAAAATATCTTCTCCGTATGCTGTTCTCCGTTGCATTCTATAACCAGATAATATAAGCCCTTATTTAAACCCGAGAAGTCCATCGTTTTAATATAATCAATCTTATCCACCATGAGGTTTTCCGACATCATGGTCTGGCCTAAAAAATTGAGTACCTCCAGCTTACATTCGGTATTATTATAATTTCTCAAATTCAGGTTAAATACACCCTGGCTTGGGTTTGGGAATAATTCTACAGTTGCATTGGCGGTTTTGATTGACAAAATTTTAGAAGGATAACTTGCCTCCCCATTAAAATCCATCTGGCGCAGCCTGTAATAATTATTTCCTTTATCCGGGTTAAGATCTGTGAATGTATATTCTTGCTGAACTAATGAATTGCCATTACCTTTCACACTACCTATGCTGATATAATCGGCGCCGTTCTCCGATCGCTCCACCTCAAAATGATCATTATTGGTTTCTGTGGCGGTGAGCCAGCTTAGCTTCACCTGGTTGCCTTCTTGTCGCCCATTAAAGCTGATGAGCTGCACGGGTAATGCGATATTGGTCATCGAGCCAAAATGTTTAAAATAGAGACAATGCAGGCGTGTTACATTGCTAGCGGTCATATAGGTGCCTACTTTTATTGGGATCATACTGATATTCCTGTACGTGATCTCAGCCATGGCAGCGGTGGCGCTGGTATCAATGGCCGGAAAGCCGGTGGTGGTGCCAAGGATATTAAAAAAGGAGTCGGTGGAAAAAGTTTGGGACGTAACCGGCGCTGTGCTATACCTGTTAATATTTTGTGTTGATACTTTCTCGGCATAGGTTCCGGCGCCATCATTATCAATGATGCTAATGGAAAGGCAGCTATAATAATAGCTTGAGCTGTCGGAAGCGTACCTGAAATCGAAGATTAATTTTACCCATCCCGGATCACTCGCCGTGGAGGTGGTAACTGAAGAAGGCTGTACTGCGTTGGGAAAGGAGGCCACATCATCATCAAAGATTGACAAAGAGCCATTGTGCTGCGCTGCTATTTTCACATAGCAGTTAACGCCTGCATCCACATTCGAATACTTATATACCGCCCCCACAGTTAAGGCGGTGCCCGATATAAGAGATGCGGTCTTAAGTATTAATGGCTGGGTAGTGCAAGGCTGTGATAGGGAAGAAAGAGTGCATGCTAATGCCGTAAGACATATTAGTAGATGTTTCATAGTGGAAAAAATTAAAATACCTTCTTGTGTGTTTTAACAGGTAAGTATTTTTTAGATTTCTAAATAGCTTGTTTTGTGTTGATAAATACGCCGACAAAGTTAATAAGTTTAATTATTAATGCAAATTTTATTTCAACTACAATTTGGAACCTGGGGGATGGCGATTTAAAATGCAAATGCCGGGATATTTTGAAATCTATCAAAGCCAATAAAAAAAGGATTTATTTTTTGGAAATTCGCTAAAACACTTGCTGCGTAAGATTTTTTAATGTAGAATTGCATTATAATTTATAATCAACTCTTTTAAACTCTATCACTACAAATGAACAAGTCAGAATTTATCGATGCAATTGCTGCCGAATCAGGATTTACAAAAGCTGATTCAGGCAAGGCTTTAGATGCTTTTACAAAAGTAGCTACCAAGACCTTAAAAAAAGGCGACAAAATCACTTTAGTTGGTTTTGGTACCTTCTCAATCTCGAAGCGTGCAGCCCGTAAAGGAAGGAATCCACAAACAGGTAAAGCCATTCAAATCAAAGCTAAGAAAGTAGCAAAATTTAAAGCAGGCGCCGATTTGGCAACTGCGGTAAACAAGTAATTAAAATTACCTGTACCTCCAATAGCCTCGGGAAAGAAAATTTCGAGGCTATTTTTATTTAAAAATAAAATTTAATGCCGGATTTGCATAATGCAGTTTAAAGAAATTGTCGGACAGGCGGGCCTGATTAAAAACCTGGTATTGGGAGTACGCAATGGAAGAATCAGTCATGCACAATTATTTTGTGGTGCCGACGGTTTGGGCGCATTGCCGCTGGCTTTGGCCTATGCCCAATTTATTAATTGTGAAAATGCCGGAGCAGATGATAGCTGCGGAAATTGTGATAGCTGCAAAAAATATTCTAAGCTTATTCATCCCGATCTTCATTTTTCTTACCCAACGATTGGTGCAAGAGAATTGAGCACGAATTTTATTATAGAGTGGCGTAAAGCATTCTTTGAGAATCCGTATATGAATTCCCTGCAATGGATTCATCGTATCGGTTCAGAAAATAAGCAAGGCAATATTACCGTTGATGAAACGCATGAAATAATAAGAAAGCTTTCACTTAAAATGTTTGAAGGCCCTTATAAAGTATTAATCATGTGGCTCCCCGAATTCCTGGGAAAAGAAGGCAATGTGCTGCTTAAGCTTATTGAAGAGCCTACCGACGATACCATACTTTTATTTGTTACCGAAGACCGGGATAAAATACTAAGCACAATACAAAGTCGCACCCAGATTGTGCAGCTTAGTCCATTAAGTGAAAACGAGATCTATGAAGGATTAGTATCCCGCCACCAGCTTCCACCGACACAGGCAGCCACCATCGCCAAAATTTCTGATGGGAATTTTAACACCGCCATCGCCCTGATGGAAGAGGTGGAAAATAATTTTCAAGAATTATTCCGCGACTGGATGCTTGCCTGTGTGAAAAATCATATGGGCCAGGTTTTGGGAAGAATTGAAGAGATGAATTCACTGGGACGGGTGCAGATAAGAAACCTGCTCAGCTATGGCTTGTATGTATTACGGGCATGTATGCTTTATAATAACGGGGTATATGAAAGGCTTATAGCCAATACAATGGATAAAGATTTTATTAGCAAATTCAGCCGCTTTATTAATAAGAAAAACATTTACAATTTCGTTCAGGAATTCAATGATGCTATCTTTCATATTGAGCGCAATGCGAATCCTAAAATTACTTTATTAAACTTATCTTTGCAGGTGGAGAAACTTTTTAAGATTTCTGATTTGTAATTACAGGATTTGATTTTGCGGAGGAAATTAATTTTTTCTCTGCCTATCCAAAAACCAAATGCCGTAAATCATTCAAATCTTAAATTAAGAAACCGAAACCAAAATCAAGATGGAAGTAGCAGAAAAGAAAAAAGAAAAATTCACAGGTTGCAGTACCTGCGGCACCTCAGGGTGTAATAAATTAAATGTTTACGATTGGCTGGGTAATATGGAAATGCCGCCAGGTTATAAGCAATTGAATATTGTGGAGGTACGTTTTAAAGGCAGCCGCAAGCTCTTCTATCGTAATGTAAATAATCTGGAGCTTATCATTGGCGATTATGTGGTGGTGGAAACGGGCACCGGCGGCCATGATATGGGGATGATCTCGCTCACGGGCGATCTGGTTCGACTACAGCTAAAAAAATATTTCATTAAGGAAGATAGCGAAGACATCAAAAAGATCTATCGCAAAGCCAACGAAACCGACCAGCGAAAATATGATGAAGCCAAAGAGCGGGAAGTACCTGTATTGCAGAGGGCGCGAACCATTGCGTTGCACCAGGGCTTAAAGATGAAATTGAGCGATATCGAATTCCAGGGAGATAATAGCAAGGCTGTATTTTTTTATACTGCGGAAGACCGGGTGGATTTCCGCGCATTGATCAAAGCTTATGCGGATGAATTCAGAATACGTATTGAGATGCGGCAGATTGGCTACCGCCAGGAAGCTTCACGGCTGGGAGGGATAGGAAGCTGTGGAAGAGAATTATGCTGCAGCACCTGGCTCACCGATTTCAAGATCGTGAGCGTGAATGCCGCCCGCTATCAAAACCTATCCATTAACCCGCTGAAGCTCGCAGGCCAATGCGGTAAAATGAAATGTTGTCTGAATTATGAATTGGATACTTATGTAGAGGCCCTTAGTGAATTTCCGGAAACATCAAGCGAACGTATCCGCCTGCGTTTTGAATCTGTTACTCTACGCTGGGTGAAAACTGATATATTAAAACGCCTGATGTGGTTTGTGGCAGAAGCCAGGAACTCCGAAGATATTGCCAGCCCGGCCTGGTTAAAATTCGATTTGGTTACTGTGAAGGAGGTAATGGCGCTGAATACGCAGGGCACGAAGCCAAAGGATCCTGAGGGGTTTGCAGTGAAAGAAATTATCATCGAGAAAGCTAAAGATGAAGCCGCCGATATGGAGAATATCGAGCTTGACGATGACCTCAACAGGTTTAATAAATCAAAAATACAGCAGCCTAATCGCAGGAATAATAATGAGCAACGCAGGCCCGATAATAGGAACCAGGGTAAGAATCCAAACCCGAATGCGCAGCGTCCTAATATTAATCCACCTAAAAATCCTGCACCGAATAATAACCCCAATACGCCGAAGAATCCTCAACAGAATAATCAGCGTAATAATAACCCGCGCCCGCCGCAAAATAATAATTCAAATAAGCCCAACCCAAACCAGCGTCCGCCACAAAACAATAACCCGAATCAGCGTCCGCCACAAAACAATAATCCCAATCTAAACAAGCCTAAAGACAATAGGCCTCCGCAAAATAATAATAACAGGCCGCCAGATAAAAATGATGGTGGAGATAAGGAGTAGATATTATTTATTAGGTAAGAATTCAGATATTATATTTTGCAATACTTGAATTCTTAAAAACTCATTGTTCATCTTTTCTGGTTTTTAAAACTTTTTCTTTTTCAAAAAGAAACCGTTTCAAGGGTGGAAGATTTTAGTCCGTTACAATTTTATTGAAGTCATGAATTTCAAAGCCCTGAAAGGGCGAAATCCAAAAGCGAGGGGGCAAAGCCCCTCGCTACACAAAGCCATTCGCTAATGACCTTTCAGTATAATGTCTATTACTTTACCTAATCCCAAACATACCTTTCATCAAACGCCACCTCATTCTTTTTTAAATATCCCCTGAATTCATCCTTGAAACCGATATTCTGATGATGCAGATGCTGGTTTGTAATGTAAGCTACAACATTTTTTACCTTTTCAGGGCTTACAGAAAATGCACCATAACCCGTTTGCCAGTAAAAGTTACTAAGCGAATCATCTAAAGTTTTCATCCACTTTGACGAATGTGATTTTACTTCTTCCATAAGATTTACCAAGGCTATTTTCTTTGATAAAAGACATAGAATATGAACATGATCGGTATATCCCCCAATTTTCAGGGGTTGACATTCCATGCTTTTACAAATACCACCCAGGTAATTATGAAGTTCATTTTCATAAGGCGAAAGAATTAGGGGTTGGCGATGTTTAGTGCTGAAAACTATATGAAGATAATTTTGCGCAAGGGACTGTCCCATATTTTATAAGTTTATTTATTAAAACAAAAATAATGAAAATTATGATAAAATCGTTGTAATTTTAGCAAGGGGCTTCACCCCATCCTATTGGATTACGCCCTTTCCGGGCTCGGCTATGCAAACTAATATTATATGGGCTTAAACTATTTAATTGATTTCTTCATACAAACGCTATTCTCAACATTTTCATATTGGCCATAGTTTGGCATTATAGCATACCCGGATTTTTGATAAAGCCTGATAGCTTCCACTTGCTTTTTTCCTGTTTCCAAAATACATTCTGAATAATTTAATGCCGCAGCCCAGTGCTCTAATTCTTTAAGGATAGCTCCTCAAACGCCTCCTCCGCGATTATTTTCAGCAACAAACATTCGTTTGATCTCCACTGTTTTATTATCGTATTCCTTGAAAGCACCACAACCAATAGGAATGTCACCCTCATAATAAACTATAACATTTTTTATGGTATCTGTTTTATTATACTGCGCATAAAAGGAATGTTCTGCTCCATCTTTTATTTTCAGGTATTGGTCAAGAAGATATATGAGGTTTTGGAAGTCGGAATTAGCTGAGGTGGTTCTTTTTAAATTGGGCATGCTAATTATTTTATTTTTGGATACTGTATTTCTTAAGATTGATGGAATGTTCATACCATGCCTCAATGTTAATATTGCAATAACGAATTTATTGTTTGCTTGATTTTAGTAAATGTAAATAAATATGCTCGGTCTTCATGTATCACCATGCCGAACTCTGTCCAAGCCAGTTACTCTACTATTTCAATTGGACCTATTGGAAGTTCTGTATTTAATACTAATTTAATATTAGGTATCAACCTTATAAGTGTTATGTAAGAATTATCAGGTGCATTCAATATTAAAACAGGTAAGGAATACCTTTGAAAGTTCTGTTGAAATTGTAAGTTCTTGTCAAAGGTGAGAAGTGCATCAAAATTTTCTTTTATCATTAGGCTCAATAATTCACCATTTTTCTTGCCATTCCATCCTTTCTCTCACTATAAATATTTCATGTTCCGGAAAATCTTGTTTTAATCGCTTAGGTAAGTTTTCGTCAAGAAGCAGTTTCATATATCTGTTCAATATTTTTTGAGCTGACGATCTTACCCGCAATTTCTAAAACTGCTATAGCTTGTTCTTTTGATACAGTAGGGAAATCTAATAAGAACTCATCCAAAGAGATCCCTTTTTCAAGATGCATAAACAATGATTCTATTGGAACGCGGGTTCCCATGAAGACAGGTTGGCCACCAAGTATCTCCACATCTATATTGATTATATCTTTTATATCTTGCATGATTCAAATATACGAAATCATTTGAAGGTATTCTTTTAGAGCAAAAGTCTATTAATTTTTATTATACTGGGCATAAAAGGAATGATCTGCTCCATCTTTTTATTTTCAGGTATTGGTCCAGAAGCTTAACCAGGTTTTGGAAATCAGGATCCTCTGAAGAGGTTCTTTTTAGTGTGAACATAAAATCAATTTATGAGTGCAGGAGAAATTCTACCATATGGCGTTTGCATTATGCGTTTCATTTTAATGTTGCGTCAATTTGTTTTGTTTCCGTTATTCGAAGCCATAAATAACCAAGTGCACCTGCAACAAATGAAGCAATTAAGATTGAAATTTTTGACTTGGTGATTAGTTCGGGTTTGTCAAATGCAAGCAGTGTAATGAAGATTGACATTGTAAAGCCAATTCCTCCAAGAAGTGCGATTCCAATTATTTGTTGCCATTTCAAGTCCTCCGGCAATGTACTTAGTCCAAGTGAAACGGTTATGAAACTGAAAAGAATAATCCCCAATGGTTTGCCAACTATAAGTCCTGCAATAATTCCAATGCTGTTTGATTGTGCTAATCCTGTCTGCCAGCTGCTATCAATGGTGATGCAAGTGTTGGCTAATGCAAATAATGGCAAAATAAAAAAAGCAACGAGTTTGTGAAGCCAATGTTGGAGAATGAAAGAAGGCGATTTTTCTCCACCATTTCCAAATGGTATTGCAAACGCTAACAATACTCCTACGATGGTTGGATGCACTCCTGAATGAACCATAAAATACCACATTGCTACTCCACCAATTAAATAAGGTATAAGGTTGTGAACCTTCAATCGGTTTAAGATTAGTAATAGTCCGAATATGCCAAGTGCTAAAAACAAATTTGTAAATGCTATTGAACTTGTATAGAAAATTGCAATTATTATGACTGCTCCTAGGTCGTCAATAACTGCCAGAGCTGTCAACAATACTTTTAGCGATGCAGGAACATGATTCCCTAAAAGAGACAGTATGCCGATTGCAAAAGCAATGTCGGTAGCAATTGGAATACCTACGCCTGATTGTGTTGCTGTGCCGAAGTTGAACAATAAAAAAAGTCCGGCCGGCACAAGAATACCGCCAAGTGCCGCGAAGATTGGAAGTGATGCGTTCTTTAAACTTGCAAGTTCCCCTATATATATTT
>JBBRJE010000112.1:0-8430 GCA_038219845.1 Bacteroidia bacterium | reverse complement strand
CACAGGATAAATACCGGCAAATACCATGGGCTTCACATCCTCAAAGCCTTGAATTGATTCAGCGCAAGGGTTGGCAACATTGGTTATTGTATCGCCTACTTTTACTTCTTTCGCTGCTTTTATTCCGGAGATAATATACCCTACATCGCCTGTCTTTACTACCTCACGCGGTTCTTTATCAATGCGCAGCACCCCGATTTCCTCAGCAAAATATTCTTTCTCTGTGTTTACAAATTTAACCCGGTCGCCTTTGCGCATCTCGCCATCCACAATCTTAAAATAAGCGATTATACCGCGGAATGAATTGAACACTGAATCAAAAATCAGGGCTTTCAGAGGCGCCGTCTCATTTCCTTTCGGAGCCGGAACGCGTTCAATAATGGCATCAATAATGTCATACACGCCTTCGCCTGTTTTACCGCTGGCACGTAGTATATCTTCATGCTTACATCCGATGAGGGCCACAATCTGATCACTTACTTCTTCAGGCATGGAGCCCGGAAGGTCTATTTTATTGAGTACCGGGATAATCTCGAGGTTATTCTCTAAGGCAAGGTAAAGATTGGATATTGTTTGCGCCTGGATGCCCTGGGAGGAGTCGATGATAAGCAATGCCCCCTCACAGGCAGCGATGCTACGTGATACCTCATATGCAAAATCAACATGGCCGGGGGTATCAATAAGGTTTAAAACATATTGTTGATTTTTATAAGTGTAATCCATCTGGATCGCATGGCTTTTGATGGTGATGCCACGTTCCCTTTCGATGTCCATATCATCAAGTATCTGCGCTTTCTGGTCGCGAAGGCTTACCGTTTTGGTATATTCTAGAAGGCGGTCGGCGAGGGTGCTTTTCCCATGATCGATATGGGCTATAATACAAAAGTTACGTATATTCTGCATGAACTATTTCTAAGGTGAAATTAAAACGCGAAGATACGGAATTTGAAAGAGTCATTTTAATCCGGGATTTGAGGGGTGCATCCCAAATTGTCGCTTCAGCGTTTTTAAAAGAGCCGTTAGGCTCGGAAAATTTTGTAACCACGGACTTCAGTCCGTGGAAAGATGCGCCTGCTGATTACAAGAGCCGTAGGCTCGGATCATGTATAACCAGCGGTATATCTTCACAATCTAATATGACCCGAGCCTAAGGCTCTCAGTGATTCTTGCCGTTTTGTCCACGGACTGAAGTCCGTGGTTACAAAATGATCCGAGCCTACGGCTCTCTGATTTTAAGCGAACACATCAAATCCCGATTAATGGGTTTTTTCTAAATGACAATTTGGGATGCACCTGATTTGAGGCCAGGTATTTCCGAATTTGATGTGCTGGCGAAATAATCAATTGAATCGAAGAACCTGTATTCTTCTTCCTTAGTAATTAGTGGGTAGAAGGGATGATAGTTGATCGTACCTTCCATAGGTTTTGTGCCCTGAAAGCAAGGAGAAATAACACCTTTGAATTATTATAAGAATTTGGAATAAAAATGAGACGAACCTTATATGTTGAAAGGAATTGGAATGAAATCGAAGACCCATTCGCACGAAACCTTTCCCGCAAGGCGGGACAGGCTCTCTGGAAGGATAGACAAACTCTCTATTGATCTACCCACGAATTCTTTCCCGCTGAGGCGGGACAGGCTCTATCGGAAGATATTACAGGTGCACTGATAATTTCAAAGCTTTAACACCAACAAATCAAATTCGTAATACCCTTGTGGCCAGAATTAATTACGTATTGCGATTCAATGTCGTTTAGTTAAGTATTTATTAATGTAAAATCGGTTCAGGTTTCCGCTTCGCGGAAAGAAATGCATTTTAACACAGAGATTAAATACATCCCGCCGCTTCGGGCGGGAAGGGCGCAGAGGAAAACAATTATAGATTTATACACATGCATTTCTCTGTGCGCTCTGCATGTGTTATTAACTCCGTGTCCTCTGTGTTAAAACCAACCGCGTAGCGGTCCTAATCTTAAATAAACGACATTGTATTGCGATTTACGATTCATATCATCAAGTACCCACGCCCCAATACCCCTGTATTTATCGTCTCACAAATTTATAAATGCCATCACCTTCCGATGTATGGGCTTTTATGAAATAGATGCCCGGTTTTAAAGGGCTCAAATCGATTGATTGTGGATTGCTGCTAAAAGATTGATGGATTAATTCAACCCCGGTAATAGAAAATATTTGTAAGAATGAATTGCCATCTAACACCCTATCAGTACTAATATTCAAGGTATTATTAGCAGGATTGGGATACAATTTTACCACTGTGTTTTCATTGCTCATGGGTATTAGCAAATCCTGTTGTGTTGCAGTTCCCATCTGTATACGCAGGGTATAACAATTTGTTGCATTGAAAGTATTGTTATGCCCGGGATACACTTTAATATAGTAGGTACCTGCGGTATAGGTATGCGTAATGGTTTCTGAGGTTGTACCGTTATTCGTTGACGAAGCTATGCTGGTTGTTCCATTGCCACTGTATAATCTCAGATCGTAATTAGCAGGTAGGGTTGATAGGGTTATCGTTGCCGTTCCTGCGGTGGTTACAACAAATTTATAGAAATCTATATCACCATTAATATTAATCAATCCTTTGATATCGGTATTATTGGGTATTACGGCAGCTCCGGAATATACTCCATTAGTGCTTATATCATATGCACCAGGGCAGGAGGAGGCGGCTCCCGTAGTAAATTGGGCTTGTGTATATGAGCTGGATGAACCCGAACAATTCGTCATAACCCGGTAATCATAGGTGCTTGAAGAAGTTAATCCTGTCAATGTATAGGAAGTTGAAGTATTCGCTGAAGCAGCATTCGTCCAGCTGCCGGCGGAAGTTAATTTATAATCTACTGTATAATTTAGTGCACCGCTAACTGCGGTCCAGTTCACTGTAGCCCCGGTAGCAGTAATTGTAGAAGCATTTAGCCCGGTGGGTGCATTACATGAGGGTATGGTGCTTGTTGTAAATTGAGCTGAAGAATAATTACTGCTCGCTGCGGAACAGTTGGTACTAACCCTCCATTCATATAATGTAACCGATGATAATCCGGTTAAATTAACCGTGGTGGAAGTAGTTGCGGTGGCGGCATTGATCCATATGGTGTCTCCGTTTATTCTATAGTCTGCATTATAACTTATAGCATTACTTACCGTTGTCCAGCTAAGTGATGCGCTGCTGCTGGTGATTGATGAAGTAGTTAAACCCACAGGAGTATTACAGGTGGATGTTTGTTCTAAGACAGTGGTGAATATGCCGCGGCCATGTGTGGCTGCAACCAATGTGGCATCGGAGCTTCTATATTGTAACATAAGCGTACACACACTGGGAAAATTAAGGCTGGGTATCCAGGCCGTGGCAGAGCCATTGAGTAAAGTTGTTTCCCAAACTCCCGTTTCTGTTGCAATAATTGCTCTTGAATCATCATTAGGTTCGAACATGCACCAGTTTACCGGCATATCCGGCAAGTCACCGTCAATCCCTGTCCAGGTGGCACCACTATCAACAGATAGCCATATATTCATTACACCATAATTAGAAAAACATGCGATCAGATTTTTATCGCTTGTACCGGAACTTATGCAGGAAACATTAGCGCCTGAAGGCATGGAGACACTGGTAAGGTTTGCACTGGATGGTGATGAAAGATGTGCATTATCCACCTTTACAATCCTGCCTGCCGTTGTACCAAAATAAACCCTGTTATTGGTATAAGGAGAAACTTGCACCGCGCTTATCATGCCCGAATTTAAATTCGAAACGTTGACGGATGCTGTGGTTGATCCTGTTTGTGGATTATCCCATCGCAAATACGTTCCATTGGTATTTGCTGCATAGATTTTATTGTTCACATCATCATAATCGAAAGGATTAATAAACTGGCCGGTCGAGGAAGAAATATTTATGCTGCTCCAGGTGCTTCCCCCATCGGTGCTTCTGCGGTATTGATTATAAACATAAGAGCCAAACTGATATTGTGGCTGGTTTTGATCGATGGCCACAAACGCGCCGTCACCGCCGGTTACTTCCACGCTTCCCCCCAATCCGGCTGATGATAATTTGTGAACCCCATTATCCTGGGCGCCTGCCAGAAAATAATTCGTGCCTGCCGTTGGATGAATGGCTACAGAATAAAATTGTTTAAGTCTCAGGCCGGTATTCCGGTCGCGTATCGTTGTTCCTTTATCTGCGGAATAGAAGACACCCCCATCCGATGCGATCAATAATTTGTTACCGTTATTATACCAGGCGATATTATGCACATCAGCATGCACATATTGGCCGGTGGTTCCCACCCAATTTGAAATTTTTGTCCAGCTGGCACCGCCATTGGTTGTTTTGTAATTATCCAATCCACCTACAATACAATTATTACTATTGGATGGATCAATGCCGATCCCTAAAGAATACCAGCCTTGCCCGTTGGCCCAGCCCGAGGCAGGCTGTCCAGCGGTAGCTGCCCAATTTGCCCCGCCATCGGTAGATTTGTAAATTGTTGGTACCTGGTAGCTGCCGTTTGCGGGCAATGCATATAATACATTTCCAAGGCAGGCAATTTCCGCGCGCATGGCATAGGAAGGGAATGGGGTAACCGGTGCCGACCATCCGGCAGCAGATGAAACGGATGATGGGTTATCGGTATAACGGTAAGATTGCGTTGTGAAAATACCGGCCACAAGATGCAGCCTGCCGGTATTGCTCAATTCTAAATCGCAGATCCTGTTGCTCATTCCGGTAGGTGTGATGTCGGTCCAGGTGGCACCACCATCGGCAGAGCGTAGTAAACCAAAACCACGGGTAGCGAGGTAAACATTGCCTGCATTATCACAAACTATTCGGGTGCATTGGGTATAAGCCGTGGTACTTGAGAGGAGGCTCCAGTTGGCCCCATGATCGGTGCTTGTAAATACACCAACGCCTGCCACGGCATCGCCATTATAATATGATTCACCGGTGCAGAAATACATTGTATTGCTGTTCGAAGGATCCTGGCAAATGTCGGCTACAGCCAGGTTGTTCAAATAATCATTGATCACAGTCCATGGTGAAGGAACAGCAGTGATATCTGTTGTTTTCCACAGCCCCCCATCAACGCCGCCAATCCATACTGTTTTGCCGGATGTGTCGGCGGCGTCTACCAATACAGCACGAATTCTCCCCGCAGTTACGCCATTATTTGGGCGGGTATTACCATTACCGGAGCCTACAACGTCGCTATTTGGCCCGCGTTCGATCCAGCTCAACGCTGTAGTTCGGGCAGGCGTATTCAGGTAAAATTCACTGGCTTGTTTTGCTTCCATCAATGCCTTCCAGTGTGCATTTTCCGGCACTTTCCCAAGCTTAGGATCTTTGATCCTGTTCAGTTCATACTGTGCGCGTTCGCTGATGCCGGACGAGTTTTCTTGTGCTGCATTTTGCGATAAGGCCTGGGTGGAGAGAAATGAAAAAAACAAGGTAAGCGATATGCATACGCGTTGAATCAAGATGGATTTGATAAGCGACATAATATTTAGATTGGATTAGATAAATTAGGGCAAAGAAATTTCTTAAAGCGAATATAATATTTTTTTTGATTAATAGTTCGCTAAGAGTTTCAGAGACCATATATGTTCATTAAGGCAGCATAGCTTTTTCCAAACCGGATCCCTATGATCTCAAATTTCCGAATTTCAACATTGCCTTTTTTTACCCGTCGGTCACGGGAATTTTAGTGTTGGTTAACTGATAGCTTCCAAGCAACTTATACGATTCGGCCAATTGCGATCTTTCCGTGAAAACCAATTTGATGTCTTTTCCCCTCCATGAATCAGTATCAGTTTATGACTATGGCGATATTTAAGTTAATTAGGTGAATAGCATGTTTTCAAGACGCAACACCTATCGTAAGATTGCGAAACAAGCTTCAATGTTTGATGAGCCGTTAGATGAAATTATAGATTCCACAATCTAAAGAATTGAAAAACAAATAAAGGCAGATAAGAATCCACCTTTTTGATAAAAAAGTCCACCTGTTTTAGAAACAATTTGAACATATTACTACCATAAGATAGAAAAGAATATTGCAGGCGACAATTCATGAAAATCCACCCATTTGCCACCTGTAAAACACAAAACCCTTGCAGCATATAGCTTACAAGGGTTTATAAGTAGCCCGTAGGGCTATTAGACCCGGTAAGACAAAGATACAAAAAACATACATTAAAACCACTGATAACAAAGGATTATAGCGTTTTTGTGGATCGTGTTGAAAAAGTGATTTTTGCTCATTTTAGGGTCTTTTTTGACCTTTTCTGTTACTCTGATGTTACTCTGATGTTACTTTGGTATCTTTTTTTTTATAAAAAGCAATTTTTAAAATTTCGAAAATGAAAATAGTAACAAAAAATAAAGGCGGAAATCCGTTTGGGAAAGGTCATATTTTAAAGAAGGGAAAAAGTCATGTGATATCCTCCAGATGAAATAGCGCTTCCGGATTGATCTCACCATCTTTCACATATTGGTTGTCAATATGCATCAGAAAAAACTTATCGGGCTTGAAACCGGCATTGCTCATCACCCAATATTGAAAGGAAGCATCGGTAAGATAGTAATCTTTGGCGCTGGTGCCGTTTTTAACCTCTATGGCCCAACTTTCTCCATTCTTAAGATGAAGTATATCCAACATCACGATCGCGCCTTCACATCGAAAGGTAGCCTCATAAATGGTCTGTACGCTTTGCTTTATCCATTGCTCGGTATTTGCAATGCCTTAGAAAAATCAGAGTAGTTTTCGGGACTGGCATCCATACCTCCTGGAAAAACTTGTTGAGCAAGCAAACCAATGGCATGTCCGGAATCGAACCTCGCTTGCTGTTCATCGCTTACCTCAGGTTTGAGTTCTTTTCTGTAAAAATAGAAGTATAGCTTTTTTTCACACTGAGTACCGGATAGGAAGCGGGACTTGGAGAGGGTATAGTTTGCCATTACTTTTGTTACCAGTCTCGTTTTCTAACACTTTTTAGCTTATTCATTGAATAGCCTAAATTCAACATCCATAGGAATTTGACCATCGAACTTCTTTCTAATAGCTATCTGGTACTGTTTATATTTTTCATAATCATCAATACGGCTCCAAGCATCATTAACTTTTGGAATCCCTAGTACCAATAATTTATTTTGTATTATACTATCAATAGGAATGTGAAATAAAGGATAATTCTTTGAGATACCCGGAATTCTCTTTTCTCCAAGCGCAAAGAGATATTTCAATGTCATATTTATCCATTTCTGTGCTTGTCCAATATATGTCGGGTTAGCGAAATTCGATTTAAATAGTTCAAGAAGTTGATTGCATTTCATTTGATGCCAAATATCGAAATCATTCTGACTTTCAAATTTTGTTATCGTTATTTCTTCTATCAATTTTTTAAGACAATTCTCAAAAAGAGTATAAATTTCTTGATTTTCAACTAACTTAATCCCATGCAGTGTCCTATTGAGACCAAGATAGGCCCTTTTTATGGACCCCTCAATTAACTTCTTTGGTGTTGGAACATAGCATCTTATCCAAAAATCTTCAATTTCAGTATTTGTTAAGGTTGTCATGAATGCAAATTAGTTTTTTATTTCGTAAATATATTTTTCAATTTCATCACTTTCCATAAAGACGACACTTGCATCATTGAACGGAGGCCTGTCAGTGATTTGCGGACATAAAACTTCTCCATTCTCTATTTCATCAGCATATTTTCCGGTTGACCTGAATTTGCCTTTACCTCTAAAGTTTAGAATAACTGCAATTATTCCCGGCACACATATTTGAAGTCCAGTTTCTTCACTCTCGTAAAAATCAGAACTATTAAGTCGCATCCGGATTCTCTTTCCTTTAAGCCAGCTTTCCGGGCAATACCCATTCCAAATTTGTTCGAGTTCCCATTTTTCATTTTCTTGTTCCATGACGGTTTGAATTATTTAAAGGTTTGATGGTAGGTAATAGTTTAATTTTGAATTATTATAGATCGAAAAGTAAATTATTGTTTGAGAAGGACTAATAACTAATTCAAATAACTCCATTAAACTTTAGATGATAGGACAAATTAAAAGGAATTTGAGTCGCTTCATCGTTCTCATTAAAATTGAAACCTTTCTCCTCGCTCAATTGAGAATACTTCAACAAAAGGTAAAGATAATGTCGGTTATGAAATTTCATAAAGGAAAACGAATGAGGAAAACTTCTCATATTCATTTTAAATTCAGGATCGCTTCCGAAAATAAATTCATCGATCATTTGATTGTCTTTAAACTGGTATAGAAATAGCAGATCCCAACCTTTTTCAGGTAGTTTCTCGTACTTAAGAACCCATTTGCCAAGTTCTTTGTCATCAAGAACCGCGACTTTATTATATGCTTTCATGGCTTTTGCGGACTCAGTTTCCAG
>JBBRJE010000111.1:0-8482 GCA_038219845.1 Bacteroidia bacterium | reverse complement strand
ACTACTGGTTCTAATATGCTAGCATTTTTTAGAAAGTCAGTTGTTTCATTTATTTACTTCATAATTATCAGTATGTAAATTAAATCAATCGAATTCCATGTTCGATAGAATATGTTTTGTTTAACAGTTCTGCAAAGGCATCATTTGTTTCATTGCCATGAAAGCCTCCGACATAATGAAACAAGCCACGTGCAATAAATAATGTTTGTATATTGTTTCGGTTAAATTGCAGGTTAAAACGTGCACAAAATTTATTAAAAATCAAATGAACTTTATTTAACTTTATTTGCTTTCCGGGTACTCCAGTTAAGTCCCTTGTTTTGACTGCGTCCAAAATTCTTTCATCAAAATGTGGTGGAGGAAAACATCCCGGCTTAATAAAATACAATACTTCAGCTTTGGCCTGAAAAGCCCCTATTTCCATTTGCATTTTGGGATTCCTGGGTTTGCTTAAATAAAGTTTAGCATGCACCTTCTCAGCTATTTTCAATGTATTATCTGTACTGAATGAATCAACAATAATAATCTCCTCTATATTTTGCTTTTTTGTATGGACATCAATGTAGTCCAACAATTCAGCGATATAGCTTTCTTCGTTATAAGTGGGTATAATGATGCTGATTTTCATTTTTCAAATAGATTTTTGTATTCTTCTAAATCTTTTTCTTCATCAATATCTGATAAAGTTGGAAGTTGTTTCATGCTGATGTTAAGCCTTGATATATCCATTAGAGTTTTAGGTAACACATTCTCCGTGCTCCATTGCTTATTCATAAAAAGCTCTTCGTAAAGAGTTCGCATGCCAAGCAAGTAGTACCCCCCATCTTTTGCAGGTCCAATTACAACTTCATGCTTTCTAAGAACATCAAAAGCATCACCAATTATATGTTCATTCAAGTCCAGGCAATCACTGCCAATAATAATAACACTTTTATATTGTTTTGAGAAGGCTTGTTTGAAAGCACCGAGCATTCGTTCACCAAGATCAATTCCTTCCTGCACGAATTGATGGAACTTCGCTTTATTCCACAGATCAGTTTCATCGATATAATCAGAATAAAAAATTGCCTTATCGTAATTACCCTTTTTTGCTATTGTCAACGTATGATCAAGCAATACTTTATAAATCTCCAATGCTTTTTCATCTCCTACAGTTTTAGCCAAACGAGTTTTAACCCTGCCCTTTTGGGGATTCTTTACAAAGACCATTAATAATTTATCGGTTGCCATATTTATTTTCTTTTATACGCTCAATTCCTTATTACTTTCTATACCAAATTCAATAGGGCGAATGGGTCGCTTATTATAAGTTCCGAAGATCATATCCCAGTAAGGAAATACAGAGCTATAGTTAGAATCCGTTTCACTTCGAATTACAGAATGATGAATTCGATGCATTCGTGGCGATACTATAAGCCTGCGTAAAACAAAATCTATTTTTTCTGAAATTTTCAAATTAGAATGATGCAACACAATTACAAAAAACAATACGGTAGAATATATTATAATAAGTAAGGGATCTGTTCCTAACAATCCAAGGAAAATGGCTCGTATAAAAAATGATAGCAGAAGTTCACCAATATGAAAACGAAGAGCCGATGTTGAATTTAATTTAGTGTCCTTATGATGGAACTGATGAAAATACCATAAAAATTTAATTTTATGATTGAACCTATGCCACCAATACATCCAGCAATCAATAAGAATAAATCCAATAATATATTTAACTGTTAATGGAATATCTATTAAATGCAAAAGACCAATCTGGTAATCGGAACTGAGTTCTAAAATGTAATAAAAGCCAAGTCCAGCTATAAAAACAAGTATTTGGTTTATTACTCCTATACTGATATTAAAAAGTTCATGTTTGTAATCTATGATGTCTTTTCGTTGTGGAGAAAAATGTTCCGCAGCATAAATTAAAACAAAAACGCCCGAAATAATAATCCCTTGAATATCTCTTTGTTCCTTTAATCCTAATGTGTCAATGAGTTTTGTGAAGTCCATTATGTTATTGCCTATCATTATCAATTTCTACACATTAACCTGTAATCTTTCAAGTTCATTTTATTTTATAGGAAACATACCATAGGTTTGAAGGCTATCTTCAAATCTTTTTATAGAGCTTCCTGCCTTACTAATTTCTTCAAGAACTTCCAACTGGTATTTGGCACTTGATAGTTTATTGCTTTGAGCTTTCAGAAATTTCATAAAAAACTATTTTAACAACAAAGTTAGTGCCAGTTGTTCTTTAAAACTGTCGGCTAAACGACCAAATGTGTTTTTAATAAAAAGGCATAAAGAATACCCAGCGCATGAAACTGAAACTTCAAACTGTATTTTTCTGCTGCTGCCTATGCCCCATCTAATCAGTCATCTGCAACCTATGGGTCGGTGAGAACTACCAGAGAAATATCTATGGATTTATATGGTGCACCGGTATTTGCAAACGGTGTGAAAAAGAGACTAAAGTGCTAAAGCACTACAGTGGTATGGTGCTGTATTAATATAGTAGGAACCGCTAACTAATCACTAATCACTAACTACTAACAACTAACCCTCTAATTCCTCGCAATAAACGCCTGCCTCATTTAAAGAGCTGATCAGGGAATTTATCTCCAGCTTTTCATGCTCGATCTTTAAGATTTTATCCCGGTCCTCCAGGTCGAAGTTCCATCGGCCATAGGGAAGGATGCAGGCATCAAGCAATGGAGATAGCTTTCTGGCCTGTGTCTTATTTTTTACGGAGGTTTTTAAGATCCAGATGATGGTTGCATTTTTTTAGTGGCAGCGCCCATTAATTTTTTAACATGGGAATTGAGGATATACATAAGTCCAATAGTTAAAATGATAGAACCGATGACGACATAACCCAGGATGGGATAGTTTTGCAGCTCACCGGTTTCCGATTGGTAAACGATCAATCCGGCTATAGCGGCAGCAATACCCCCGGAGATTTGCTGTATAGATGAATTGATGCTCATAAAGGCTCCCCTGTCTGCTGGAAGGGGCACAGCGCTAAGCAGGGCAGAGGAGGAGATCATACGTGAGGAAATACCAACAAACAGGATCACATTAAGCATAATCACCAGCCATAATGGAATAGGACCTTGGTGGGTATAAACGGCTACCATGATAATGCTGATGACGGATCCGATAACAAACATATT
This sequence comes from Bacteroidia bacterium, assembly GCA_038219845.1. GTDB lineage: Bacteria > Bacteroidota > Bacteroidia > UKL13-3 > UKL13-3 > CAINMV01. Next base: position 5,312 of record JBBRJE010000111.1, on the reverse strand, counting down.
ATATTTTCCAATCTTATCACTCGCCATCCCTATAAAGGGACCGAAGATCATGGAGAATACTCCAGTAATTCCAAAAAGAATGGGGATATTTTCTTTTGCAACATGCAGATTATTGGTGCTGAATACACTTCCGAAAGGCATCATCATAAATCCCCCGGTAGCCAGCATTACTGTTGCCAGGAAAGCTTTCAGGTAATCTGTCTGGGTTATAGTTTTCAACAGATGCTCGAAAGGATTGCGTTCCGATTTTAATTGGAGATGGGCCGTCACCGGTTTCATATACATGAAAACAGCCAAGGCTACCAGCACAGAGAAGCCTGCAATCATATAAAACGAAGCATGCCAGTTGAACATCTCCGCCAGTTTCAATCCTACAGGGATGCCCAGCACCTGGCTTCCGGCGAATGCCATCTGCGCAAATCCCATCACCCTGCCACGCACCTCCATCTTAAAAAGATCGGTCACAATAGCCAAAGTCACCGAGCCGATGACGCCACCAAAAATGCCTGTCACAATACGCGCGGCCATTAAGAACTGGTAGGTGTCGGCGATGGCGCACAAGCCGGTGCCGATAATAAAGCCGGTGTAGAAAAACAGGAGTAATTTTTTGCGGTCGAATTTATCTGCGAAGCCTGCCGCAAGCAAGCCTGAAGCCCCGGCGCTGAATGCATAAGCCGATACCACCAGGCCGAATTGGGCGGTAGTAATTTTTAAAGCCGGAAGCAAAATATAGCTCAGGGGAGAAAGCACCATAAAATCTAAGATCACCGAGAACTGTACAATAGCGATCACGGCAATGATAAATTTCTCATAGCCGGTGAATACGATTTTTATTTTCTTTACTGCCGGAGAGGCCATGGCTTCAGAGGGAATTTCTTTTTTATCAGAATTTTGATTCATCTTAAAAATGTAACTTATATTTAGTGTTGTTTATGGTTTTAAAGAATTTATAACAAGCTCAAATGCTATTCTCATTTTAGCTTCCGTGAGCTTGAAATTATTATTCATCATTGTTTTTTTCTGTAGATGAAATCTCACAAGGGAATAGAATGGAGCATAAGCAATCGACCAGAATATCTCGGGCTCCATTTTCACCATTTCTTTATTACTGATGGCATGGATAAGAAATTGCTTCATGTTTTCCTTGAATTCATGCATTTTTATATCCCCATGGTCGATCAGAGGCGAGCTTTTGAACTGGTCATGAAATTTATAATGGATCGGAAATTTGGTGACAAATTTCAAACGGTTCTTCCATTGCAGCCATAAGCCTTCTTCCAGCGACAGCTCAGGGTTGAAGCCTTCCAGGGCTACCTCGGAAAATGTTTGCTGCACTTCATTGAAAAGCTGGTTGAGAAGGTCTTCGCGGTGCTTAAAATAAATATAGATCGTCGCCGGTGATACGTTGGCGGCACGCGCCAGCTTTTGCATGCTGAGGCCGTGAAAGCCTTCATTGACAATCATCTCCATCGCTTTTTCGCGCAAGGCCTTCTCTTTATTTTCGTCTTTGACACGCATTTAAAGGCTGCAAATATAAATGAATATTCATTCTTTTATAATAAATTATTAATAATTTTTCTTCGTGCCCGTTGCGCCTTTTCCGTTTCAGTAAAACCGCATTTAATATAAAGATGAATAAATTTTAATTTATCTGTTAGTCAAATCTAATGCGGAGGAATCCGTGTTTATCTATCACCGGTTTACAATAAATTATTTCCCCTTTCGATTCCCCTTAGAAAGCCCTACCTTTGCGCCCTTTTATAAATATAACTATGGGTGGATTTATTATGGCCGGGCAGCTCTTGCTAAGCCTTACGATATTGGTATCATTACACGAATTCGGACATTTTATTACGGCAAAATGGTTTAAGATGAGGGTTGAGAAATTCTATCTTTTCTTTGATTTTCTTTTCCCGCTGAGCAATGTTGCAAAATTCGCAATCTTTAAAAAGAAGATAGGGGATACAGAATATGGCATTGGATGGTTCCCTTTGGGCGGCTATGTGAATATAAGCGGCATGATTGATGAGACCACGGAGAAGGGACAGCTACCAGCCGAACCACAGCCCTGGGAATATCGCAGTAAGCCTGCCTGGCAGCGACTTGTAGTGATCCTTGGGGGTGTGATTGTTAACCTGATTCTTGGCTTAATCATCTTTACCGGCTTGATGTATGCCTATGGTGAGGTGAAACGCCCTCTAAGTGAAATAAATAAGGCAGGGATCCATGCCGGCCAATATGCTAAAGAGCTGGGATTTGAGGAGGGAGATAAAATTGTGAGCGTGAACGGCAACCACCCCAAATATTATGAAGATATATTCCAGATTTCAGAGATCATGGCCGATAATGGTTATTTTGAAGTGGAACGCAATGGTGAAACCAAACGTATCGATATGCCCGGCGATTTCACTTCCCGTCTTAGTAATGATAAGGAAGAATTTATCAGCCCGCGGATGTATACCTTTGTTGAAAAGCTCAACGCACAGGTGCCTAATGCCAAAGATGCCGGCTTATTGGTTGATGACCAGATCATAGGCGCTGATGAGGTTCCGCTGATGTATTTCCACGAATTCCAGGCCTACGTGAAAGAGCATAAAGGACAGAAGATAAACCTGAAAGTGCTCCGCAATCAGAAAGATACCATGCTGCTGAATGTGGCTGTGAATGATAACGGACAAATAGGATTCGTTCAGTCCAATAATAAAACATTTCATACGGATACCATACGTTACTCTTTTATCGAAGCCATACCGCAGGGAATCAAGCTCGGCTTTAAAACAATTACCGACCAGCTCACAGGCTTGAAAAAAATATTTACCGGAAAGATCAAAGCCCAGGATTCATTATCCGGGCCTATCGGTATAGCGCAGGCCTTTGGTTCTTCATGGGACTGGTATTGGTTCTGGAAGCTTACAGGATTAATATCAATGGTACTGGCGATCATGAACCTCTTGCCTATCCCGGGATTAGACGGGGGTTATGCCATCTTCATCCTATGGGAAATAATCACCCGCCGCAAAGTAAGCGATAATGTGATGCAGAAAGCCCTGAGCGTAGGCCTGGTGCTTATCCTGCTGCTTACCTTCTTTGCCCTGGGCAATGATATTTTCAAGATGTTCAAATAAGTTTTTATTGTTTCTTATCTGTCAAGTTATCCGTCATGAACTTCTTCGAGTTGTACGACCTGCCTATAAAATTTTCTATTGATAGTAGTTTGTTACGTCAGAAATATTTTGAGAGAAGCAAGGAATTTCATCCTGATTTTCATATTAATGAAACAGATGCTATAAAAGATAATGCTTTATCTCAAAGCACCATAAACAATAATGCTTATAAAATTTTAAGTAATGATTCATTACGTTTAAGATATATTTTAGAATTAAAAGGAATATTATCGGAGCAGGAGAAAGAAATATTGCCTCAGGACTTTTTGATGGATATGATGGAACTGAACGAGGCCATCACCGAAAGTGATCCGGGCTTAATGCCGGGATTAAAATCCAGGATAGTTGCTATTGAAGAAACGCTAAAAAATGAATTAAGTGGATTATGCAAGGCTTATGATAATAGTAGTGATGAGGCGCTATTGCAAAGCATCAAAACCTTGTATCTTAAGCAGAAATATTTGTTGCGCATTAAAGAGTCTATGCTTAAATTCGCCTCCCATTAAAAACCGAAATTGCCCGGATGGCGGAATCGGTAGACGCGCTGGTCTCAAACACCAGTAACGCAAGTTGTGCCGGTTCGACCCCGGCTCCGGGTACAAAATCAAGAAACCCCTGATAAAGTCTTTATTTATCCGGGGTTTTGTTTCGATAAAAAGCAGTTCAAAATTCAGAAACGTTTATTTTCATTAGTTAATAGTGTTAAGTTAATTGTAAAATTTCAAAGTCAAAAGATAGAATAGCCCAAGTTCTATTATCCATACAATTTCTATTAGTTAAGAAATTCACCCAGAAAGGGTCAAACAATAATAGCCCCGGGTATAATGAAGACGGTCTGTACAACCCCGATATGGGTTGAATTTATGGACTAAAATGTTAAACCCATGGGGATTGTAATCCACCACCAACCTCTTTCCCGGGGTTTCACCCAGGGCTATTATAGTTTGACCCTTATCCGGGTCAAAAACCGTTAACTAAGAAATAGAGATTGCCGATCAAAAAAGGAAGCGTCAGAATAAGATTAACATTGCACTCGTTCGAGTCTTGAAGCTGATTAATATAATATTAGCCTAAATTTTATAGTACAAATAATTTTGCTGAAAAAAACTTGCGCAAGTGATTGTTTGCATATATATTTGCAAACGATTACTTGCGTAATAAATAAATAAAATGAGAAGAGATGTATACCAAGCGATAGCAGATCCAACAAGACGAGCTATATTATGCCTCATCGCGCTGCAAGCAATGACGCCAAATGCGCTTGCCGAGCATTTTGATATTTCAAGGCAAGGGGTGTCAAATCATATCAAGATACTAACCGAGTGCGAACTTGTAAAGCAAGAACAGCTAGGGCGAGAAATATACTACACACTTGAAATTGAAAAAATGAAAGAAATGGACAAGTGGTTATCTCAATTCAGAAATATTTGGGAAACCAAGTTCAATCAACTCGACAAAGTTTTATCAACAATTAAAAAAAAGAAAAAATGAGAAACAATTTGCTATTTGATTTTACCGTTGACAAAGCAACAAAAACGGTATTCGTAAACAGAGAATTTGCAGCTGAACTACCATTGGTTTGGGATGCATTTACCAAACAGGAAATTCTGGACCAATGGTGGGCACCAGCACCGCATATGGCAAAAACAAAGTTCATGAATTTTGAAGTTGGCGGCCGAAGATTTTATGCTGTGGTAAGCCCGGATGGAGAAGAGCGTTGGTCAATTCAGAAATTTACTTCCATAAGTCCAAAAACCAATTTCAAAATGTTGAATGCTTTTGCAGACAAAGATGAAAACCCTGAATTGCCGGGTTCTGAATGGGATTTGAACTTCAGTGAACAAAACGGTATAACAAAAGTGAGTATTACTATTTACAATGAGTCTTTTGATCGTATGGAAAAGTTGATGGAAGGCTTCCAGCAAGGATTTACTATAACACTGAACAATCTGGAAAATCTCTTGGCAACTTTATCGCAAAAATGGTTTTCGTTTTCTAAATATCTTTCCAAACTAAAATACATATAAAAAAACTTAAACCGATTACTGCCAATTGAAAATGGAACTTTGACCTTGAGGCTGCGACAAAATTTTACGAATTGACAGCGATGAATATATGGCAAATCAACCACCCCGCAGCAAGCTGACG
>JBBRJE010000110.1:0-8562 GCA_038219845.1 Bacteroidia bacterium | reverse complement strand
CTTCAGGCTATTGGGGCGGTTGGGGATAATGGCAAGGGTAGTGATCTGTGCCAGGCTTAAATGGTTAATGTTTTTCTGGAAGAAAAGTAAGGATGCGGATTTCACACCTACCACATTTCCACCGTAAGGAACCAGGTTGAGGTACATTCTGAATATTTCATTCTTACTATAATGCAATTCCAATTGCACTGCCCTGAAAATTTCAATCAGCTTATTTTTATAGGTCCGGCTTGCGGGATGCAGCAGGCGCACCACCTGCATCGTTATGGTGCTCGCGCCGGAAGTACGCTTATGTTTCAGCAGATTTTTATAGGCGGCACGTACCATGGCCAAAGGGTTGACTCCGAAATGATAATTGAACCATCGGTCTTCCTTGGCAATGAAAGCACGTTTTAGTTCAGTTGAAATTTCATCCTGCTCCACAGGCAAGCGCCATTTATCATCTTCGCTGAGAAACGCAAAAAGAGTTTCACCTTCCCTGCTCTCAATAATGGTGGAATATTTTATTTTGGTTTCAAACGGAAATGCAAAATCCAGGATAAGGAATAAAATGAAACAGGAAATAAGGATTAATCCAAGCTTTCTGAGCTTTTTGGTATTTAATATTTTGTACCTGATAACTGGTAAATTCAAGAGGGTTTGTTATTTTTGGTGTGTATAAGACGGTATGTTTTATTTGAATTAATCTATCTTCATTCAACCAAAATGTAATATCAAATACCATCCACTACATATAATTACTGATTTCAATCTTTCATTCTTCATTCTTTCATTCTTTAATTCTTTCATTTGTATTTAAAGCACCTTCATCTCCGTCCTCCTGTTTTTTGCTTTATTTTCTGCACTTGTATTGGGCAGCACTGGCTTTAAATCGCCATAGCCTTTGGCAACCAACCTGGAAGCATCGATGCCTTTCGCTGTTAAATAGGCCACCACGGATTTCGCGCGGTTCTCTGATAATTTCTGATTTATGGCCTTATCCCCCGAATTATCCGTATGGCCGCTGATCTCCAGTTTTACCGTATTGTTTTGATTTAAGAATGCCAGCACTTTATCCAGTTCAATTTTCGATTCGGGCTTCAGCTCCGCCTTATTCACTTCGAAGAACACGTTATTCAGCACAATGCTCTCGCCCCCAAGAATCGGTTTCAGCTGTATATCTTTCTGCATTGGTTCTGTACCTGATTTCAATCTGAATTCGAAATTCTCTGAATAGAAAAGGTAGCCATTGGATGAAACGTTCAATGCATAGTTTTTATTGGGTGGCAAACAAATAAGATATTCACCGGTGACGATATTATTTTGCACTGAGCCCGCATTTTTGCCCGTTTCCAGGTCGATGAGCTGGGCTGTGGCCAATACAATTTTGCCTGTCTTGCTATCCGTCACTTTACCTTTCAGGTAAGCAACAGATTTTGGCATTGCTGCTGCATAAAGGTCGAAAGTAAAGATATCGATATTATAATGCTGGTTCTTTTCTTCGGTGGCGAAATAAGCCGTCTTCCCATTCGCGCTCAGCACAAACCCTGATTCCACGTCCGGTGTATTGATCGGGTATCCCAAATTTTTTGGCTCACCCCAGATTCCGTTTTCATCTTTGGTACTATAAAAAATATCCAGGCCCCCCATTCCCGGGTGACCTTCGGAAGAAAAAAATAAAGTATTTCCATCGGCATAAATAAATGGCGTGAATTCTTTATATGGTGTATTTATCGCCGGTCCAATGTTTTTCGCTTCGGTCCAGTGGTTGGTGCTGTCGAGGGTGCTATACCATATATCTTCATTTCCATACCCTCCGGGCCTGGTGCTTAGAAAGTATAAGGTTCTGCCATCGGCGCTAATGCTGGGGTGCGAATCCCAATAGGTGGAATTGATATTTGGTCCGAGGTTAAAAGGCTTGCTCCACTTATTACCCTGCAGCATCGAATAAAAAATATCATGGCTGCCATAGTTTTGATCCGGCTTATTGCTGCTGTAAAAAAAATATTGTCCATTGCTTGAAATGCACAGCGCGCCTTCATTATAATCGGTATTGATAAGTTCGCTGATAGGCAAGCCCTGCACCCAGGCGCCATCTTTTTTATGGGTGATATAGATATCCTCCTGCTGGCGGTTCACCAGGCGGGAGAACATAAAATATTGCTCGTCGGCACTGATGGAAGGAAAATATTCAGGTACTGCACTATTAATTTTATCGCCCACGCTTTTAGGTTCGAAAGGTACCGGGTTCTTTATGGCATTGGCCGCAAACCTGCAATCGAGAATATATTTCGCAGCTTTTATTTTTAATTCAGCATTTTCTTTTTCCTTCGAAATATATTTTTCATAAAAGGGGATCGCATCCTCATAGTTCATATTTTCTTTGTAAAGTTTGGCCATGGAAAAATAGGCATCCGGCTTATCGGGATAATGGCTGATATATTTTGAATAGTACAATTTGGCGTTTTCCATATCCTTTAGGGCGGCATAGCTGTCGCCAAGGCCAGATAAAGCAAAGCTGTAATCCGGATCTGCGGCTAGCGTTTTTTTATATTCGGCGATGGCCTCATTGTATTTGTATTCGGCAAAAAATTTCTCTGCCTTATTATAATGCTCTTTCGCACTCTTGTTTGGAGGAGATGTTTTTTGTGATTTGCAGGAATAGGGCAATAAGAAAAAAGCGAGAAAAAGGACAGTAAAACATTTTATCATGGCTTTTACAAAGCTACATGAAAAATTGTAATTCTAAGGATACAAAAACGCCACGAAATCAATTTCGTGGCGTTATGATAATGATCAAATATTATATGAAGAAATTTGATGTACAATATTATCATCTCAGAAGTCAATAAACAATACCCTATTTAAAGGGATTTTTTATTCCTCATGACCATTTGAGTTATCACCCCTTTTGATTTCATCACCTCGTAAATTATTTTCACTACACAAAAAACCGTGATAACAAATAGATACACCGCCATCTGGTTGGAGGAGGAAGTATTGTTGGAAAACTTCCCTCCGAATACTCCCCCAAAAACTCCCCCTAAAACCACCGCCACATGAATGATGACCTGACGGCCATCGAAAAGTGCAGCAAAATCGGAAGGATGTGTTCGCTTATATTCTTCATTGAGAATGAAATTGAAAATAAATTGCACCGCCAGATTCAATATAAATCCTAATAAGGCCAGGTTGAAGGTTCTGTTAAAAAATAATAAGGTATCGAGCACTTCATGGGTTCCGGCTTTTTTAGGCATAATAAACCCTATAAAAACTACAATGAAGAGCAGGTAGAAAAAAAAGAAGAATAATCGTACGCAGAGGTAAACAATGGCTTTCCTGATATGGGAGCCATACTTTACATGAAGATCGGCATATTTATGTGAACTAATTTCCAGGCGGCTGTCATATTCATCGCCCCGGCAGAAAATTATCTTTAAGAAATTGAAGAACGCGATGATCAACGTCTCCATCCAGAACAGGTAGAATATCACAAAAGGCGTCCATCCCCATTGCCAGACGCCCCAGATTGGTAATAAATTAAGAGCGATAATGATGGCCAGCGAAGGCGATTGTTTCTTTAACATCCTGCTGCAAACATAATATCGAATATGTGTAAAAAAAATACCTTTAAACCACAGTATAACAAACAATTCTATTATTTTTGCGTTTTATAAATATCCTATGCAAAACGCTGTGCAAAGCACCACCTCCGATTTCCTGCCTATTGCCATGATGTTTGTTGTTGCCATTGGCTTCATTGCAACAACGATGGTTGTTACCCATTTAATCGGACCAAAAATAAAGTCCAAGACCAAGCTTGAATCGTTTGAATGCGGTATTGAATCTGAAGGCAATGCCCGGAGCCCTTTTTCCATTAAATATTTCCTCGTTGCCATTTTGTTCGTCCTTTTTGATGTAGAAGTTATTTTTATGTACCCCTGGGCTGTGAATTTCAAAGGACTGGGCCTGGCAGGCCTGGTAGAAATGTTTTCCTTTATAGGGGTGTTTTTAATTGGATTCTACTATATCCTTAAAAAAGGTGCGTTGACGTGGGAGTGAGTTAAAGAATTAAAGAATGAAGGAATTAAAGAATGAAAGAATTAAAGAATGAAAGAATTAAAAAATGAAATACAACAGTCTTGATTAACATAGATACTAAAGATATATAAACGTATTTTTGTATTTTACGTAATACGTTATACCTCGTAATACCCCAAGCACCATGACTGATATAATAGTAGATCCGAAATTTGAACCTGTAGGGCTGAAGGGTGAAGGATTCTTTGCTACCAAGCTTAATGAGGTGGTAGGCCTGGCCCGTAAAAACAGCTTATGGCCTTTGCCCTTCGCCACAAGCTGCTGTGGCATTGAATTTATGGCTACTATGGCTTCCACCTACGACCTGGCACGTTTTGGCAGCGAGCGCCTGAGCTTCAGCCCAAGGCAAGCCGACCTGCTGATGGTAATGGGAACGATAAGTAAAAAATTAGGCCCCATCTTACGCCAGGTATATGAACAGATGGCAGAGCCAAAATGGGTGCTGAGCATGGGAGCCTGCGCATGCTCCGGCGGAATTTTTGATACCTATAGCGTATTGCAGGGCATCGACCGCATTATCCCCGTAGATGTTTACATCCCGGGCTGTCCGCCACGACCTGAACAGGTTCTAGACGGGGTAATGAAAATTCAGGAGCTGGCACAAAGTGAAAGTTTCCGAAGACGCGATTCACCCGAGTATAAAGAAATGCTGGCGAAATATGGCATTTAAAGAATGAAAGAATGAAGGAATTAAAGAATAGCGAAGCGAAAGAATGAATACAAAATACAAAAGCCCAAATTCATTAATAACTACTAACTACTAACAACTAACCACTAACCACTCCCCAGTGCCCGACATATTAACTACAGCTGATAAACTGAAATCAAAATTTGGGGATGCTTTACTAAGCATGACCCGGGATTATGATTTTAATGTATTTGAATTTCAGAAGACGGAAATAAAAAACGCGATTCAATATTTAAAAAACCAGGAGGGGTTCATCTATCTCACCACCATGTGTGGCTCTCATTTTCCCGATCACGAAAAAGCCAGGGAATTCAATATGATGTATCAGTTGCATAATTTAATTACCAATGAGCGCATCCGTTTGAAAACCTTCATGCCCCGGGAAGACCTGGTGATGCAAAGCATCGTGGACACCTATGATGCCGCCAACTGGATGGAAAGAGAAGCCTATGATTTTTTTGGTTTTACTTTTGAAGGACATCCTAATTTGATCCGTATCTTAAATATGGAAGAGATGAATTATTTCCCGATGCGTAAAGAGTACCCTCTGGAAGATTTAATGCGTGGAGATAAGGATGATAAATTTTTTGGAAGAGATTAGTGCGAATTGAAAATTGAAAATTGAAAATGATGAGTTAGTAGAATCACTTATCACTAACAACTAACCACTGATATGAATGACGATATCATACTCGAAGAGAAAAAAGAATACACCACTTTAAACCTGGGACCTACACACCCTGCTACGCATGGGATTTTTCAAAATGTGCTCACCATGGATGGTGAAATTATTATTGATGCCGTTCCAACGATAGGTTATATTCATCGTGCCTTCGAAAAATTATGCGAACGCCGGCCGTATAATCAGATCACGCCCATCACCGACAGGATGAATTATTGTTCATCACCCATCAATAATATGGGATGGCATATGACCGTAGAAAAGCTGATCGGTTGTGAGATACCAAAGCGGGCCCAATATCTGCGGGTTATTATTATGGAGCTTTCCCGCATCTCCGATCATATTGTATGCGATACCGTGATTGCCGTTGATACAGGTGCCATGACCGGCTTCCTTTATCTTTTTCAATGGAGGGAATTGATTTATGAAATTTTCGAAGAGATCTGCGGATCACGTTTAACAACCAATATCGGCAGGATCGGAGGGATGGAACGTGATTTCAACCAAAAAGCCTGGCTTAAGCTGGAGAAATTTATGAAGGAATTTCCTGCTGCATTAAAAGAATTCGGCGCCCTGGTAAACCGCAACCGTATATTCATGGACCGAACCATCAATTGTGGACCAATCAGTGCGGAAAGAGCATTGAATTATAGTTTCTCGGGTCCTAATTTAAGGGCCGCAGGGGTAGATTATGATGTGCGTGTAGCCAATCCTTATTCATCCTATCAGGATTTTGAATTTGATATTCCCATTGGAAAAAAGGGTGATACTTACGATCGGTACATGGTTCGTTATGATGAAATGTTTCAATCCATGCGTATCATACAGCAAGCCATGGATAAATTGCCCGAAGGAGATTTTCATGCCGATATCCCGGAATTCTATTTGCCTCCTAAGGAAGATGTATATCAAAAAATGGAAGCACTGATTTATCATTTTAAAATTGTGATGGGTGAAACAGATGTTCCTAAAGGTGAAGTATATCATGCGGTGGAAGGAGGCAATGGGGAGCTTGGGTTTTACCTTATCAGTGATGGGGGAAGAACACCATTCCGCCTGCATATGCGCCGGCCTTGCTTTATTTTTTACCAGGCCTATACCGAAATGATAAAAGGACGAATGCTTAGTGATGCCATTTTAACCTTGAGCAGCATGAATGTAATCGCCGGAGAGCTCGATGCGTAATAATTAATAATTAATAATTGACAATTGACAATTGACAAACGACAATTAACAATTGACAATTGAGAATTACAGTTTCAGGAACAATTCCTGATCTATAACCAATACCAAATGAACAAATAACATTGTATTTACTAAATACTAAATACTAATTACTAATTACTAATTACTAAATACTAATTACTAAATACTAATTACTAAAAACTAATTACTAAATACTAAATACTAATTACTAAATACTAAATACTCACTCCTCACACCTACCAATGGAAATTAAATTCAACGAGGCAGCCTTGGAAACTGCAAACAAAATAATAGCCCGTTACCCGGAAGGCAAACAGAAATCATCAGTGATCCCGCTATTGCATATGGCACAAGCTGAATTCGACGGTTGGCTCAGTGTTCCGGTTATGGATTATATCGCTTCGATTTTAAATATTCAACCCATTGAAGTTTACGAGGTAGCTTCTTTTTATTCCATGTTTAACTTAAAGCCGGTGGGTAGATGCATGATCGAAGTATGTCATACCAGCTCTTGCTGGCTCCGGGGTGCGGAAGATATAATAAGGCATCTTGAAAATAAATTAAATATTAAAGTGGGAGAAACCACCGCTGATGGAAAATTCTCCCTGAAAAGGGTAGAATGTCTTGGATCATGCGGCACCGCACCAATGTTTCAGATTGGCGCACAGTTTTATGAAAACCTCAACATTGAGAAAGTAGATACAATCCTTGAAAAGATGGATAAGAGCGGTAAACGACCGGTGTATTTTGATGAAGTAAGTCTGGAAGATTATAAATAAATACAAATCAGTAATAAAGAAAAAAATTAATAAAGGGGATTTTGAGCAACAAATTATTACTTAAATACGATCATGTTCCTAACCTAAATCGGTTGGATGTATACCAACAAAATGGTGGTTATTCGGCTGCGCAAAAGGTATTAAAGAATATGGATTCGAATGCCATCGTGGAAGAAGTGAAAACCTCCGGCTTACGCGGCCGTGGCGGCGCCGGATTCCCCACAGGATTAAAATGGAGCTTCCTGGCCAAGCCCCCCGGCGTGCCCAGATATCTTGTATGTAATGCCGATGAAAGCGAACCCGGTACATTCAAAGACCGTTACCTGATGGAACGCAACCCCCATCTTTTGATTGAGGGAATGTTGTATTCCAGCTTTGCACTCGGCGCAAATACCAGTTATATCTATATCCGCGGAGAATATTTTTATATTGTTCCCATCCTTGAAAAAGCAATCGAAGAAGCAAAAGCAGCCGGATTCTTAGGCAATAATATTTTAGGTACAGGCTATAACCTCGAATTGTACGTGCATGTAGGTGCCGGCGCTTATATCTGCGGAGAAGAAACAGCCTTGCTCGAGTCGCTTGAAGGCAAAAGGGGTAACCCGCGTATGAAACCTCCATTCCCTGCTGTAGCGGGCCTTTGGGGCTGCCCCACAGTAGTTAATAATGTAGAAACCATAGCAGCCATTGTTCCCATCATGGAGGATGGTGGTGAAGAATATGCAAAATTAGGCGTAGGTAAATCTACCGGAACGAAATTAATCTCGGCCTCCGGCCATATAAATAAACCGGGCGTTTATGAAATTGAGTTAGGTAAGGTCTCTGTGGAAGAATTTATTAATAGCGAAGAATATTGTGGCGGGGTATGGAAAGGGCGAAAGCTAAAAGCCGTTGTGGCGGGCGGCTCCTCGGTTCCGATCCTGCCCACCGAACTGATACTCACCACTGCCAAAGGAGAACCACGGATGATGAGCTATGAAAGCCTGGCTGATGGTGGCTTTATAAGCGGCACCATGCTTGGCTCCGGGGGCTTTATCGTGATGGATGAAACAGTAAATATTGCCGAGAATCTCTATACTTTTAACCGCTTCTATCATCATGAAAGCTGCGGCCAGTGCAGTCCCTGC
>JBBRJE010000109.1:0-8571 GCA_038219845.1 Bacteroidia bacterium | reverse complement strand
GGTTTGCAGGTATTGTGGGTGCACATAACGGCTTTTTGGCCTACGGAAAAAAAATTGAACTCTTCAATTTAAAACCCGCATACCAATGTAAAAATTATCTTGAGCTAAAAGCAGAATACAAAAACATACTTCTCCCAAATATAAAAATATGCCTTACCGGTGATGGCAGGGTAGCACATGGGGTTCTCGAAATTTTTCATTTCCTGAATATAAAAGAGGTTACCAAAAAAGAGTATTTAAATACTACATTCAATGAGCCTGTATTTGTGCACCTGCGTACCGACGATCTTTATCATCGTAAAGACGGAATGGTATGGGATAAGGCCGATTTTTACCATAACCCCGAATTGTACGAATGCCATTTCCAGCCTTATTACGCCACCACCGATATCATGATTAATGCTATTTTCTGGAAGCAGGGCATCCCCATTTTCTTCACCAAAGAGGAAATGAAAAATATAAATTTTGCTATTGATGTAATTGCAGACATAAGCTGTGATATTGATGGCTCGATCTCATCAACAGTAAAAGCAAGCACCATTGAAGATCCGGTATACGGCTGGCATGCCCTGAGTGAGAAAGTGGTGCCCCCGTTTCAAAAGCATACCATTGATATGATGGCGGTAGGCAATCTTCCTTGCGAATTACCTTTGGATGCCAGCACCGAATTCGGGACCTATCTTGTTCATCATGTATTGCCTGAATTAATTGATAATGAAAATGGATTTATAATTAAACACGCTACCATCACCAACGAGGGGCAGCTTACTGATGGGTACAAATATTTGCAGGACTATGTGGAATGAAAAATCGACAGGGATGGCATACAGAGGGTACAGGGTCTTGCGTAGAGACGTTGCAGTGCAACGTCTCTACCGGTAACATCCTGGCTACCGGTAACATCACGGCAGGTTCGTAGACACGTTGCAGTGCAACGTCTCTACCGGTAAAATTTATCTTCCTTCCAATGTATCGGATTAGTCTCTATATAATTTTTAATACGTAAATACGATTGATGGTCGCGAATGATATGATCATGAAAACGTGATTGCCATGCAAAACCGGCATCAATCTTATGCATATCGATGGTAACAGCCGATTTGAATGAACGTAATATGGTTGACAACGATCCTGATTTAGGTGAAATATACGCCATAAATTTGTTCGTCATTTTCCCGGTATCATTCCAGTCTGATGTAGAGACGTTGCAGTGCAACGTCTCTACATCGGGTTTATTTATGGTAATAATCGAATGCAGATGATTCGGCATTACAACAAATGAATCCAATAATACAAAAGGAAAATGTTCGGGTATCTCGTTTAAATAATTTTCACAGATCTTACCCGATTCAGACAATATCATTTTACCATCCATTATTTCGCCAAAAGAATGCTCCCTGTTTTTGGTGCAAACAGTAACAAAGTACATTGCATTGGTTCTATAATTCCAATTCTTTAAACGGGAAGAGGGAATCCTGTATTTATTCCGGAATTTATCAGACACTGTTTTTTCAATTCATTAAATTTTTATTCTGTGGTCTGTGCGCCTCTACCCGCAACGTCTCTACTGGTGACGATTCGCAATATTTCCAATCCATTCATTACTTTTGCCTCACCAAAAAACAAATATGCGATTTAATACAAAGACCATACACGCCGGAATCCATCCTGACCCATCAACAGGAGCCATAATGACCCCTATTTTCCAGACAAGCACCTATGTTCAGGCTTCTCCCGGCGATCATAAAGGCTATGAATACGGACGCACACAAAATCCTACTCGCGATGTGCTTCAGAATAACCTTGCAGCATTAGAAAACGGAAAATATGGTTTATGTTATAGCACCGGTTTGGGAGCTATTGATGCGGTGATAAAAACATTAAGCCCTGGCGATGAAGTAATTTCCACCAACGATCTGTATGGTGGCACGTATCGTCTTTTTGTAAAAATATTCCAGAAATACGGCATCAAATTCACCTTTGTAGATATGAGTAATGCCGGTGATATTGAAAAACTAATCACGGCAAATACAAAGTTGATCTGGGTGGAAACACCAACCAACCCGATGATGAATATCATTGATATCGCTGCCTTAGCTGAAATAGCCAAAAGGAAAAATGTATTGCTCTGTGTCGATAATACCTTCGCTTCCCCATACCTCCAAAATCCTCTGGACTTAGGTGCCGACCTGGTAATGCACTCGCTCACGAAATATATCAGCGGACATTCTGACGTTGTGATGGGTGCATTGATCACCAGTAACGAAAAGTTATATGAAGAATTAAAATTCATACAAAATGCCAGCGGCGCTACCCCCGGTCCGCAGGATTGTTTTTTAGTGATTCGTGGCATCAAGACGCTCCACGTAAGAATGCAGCGTCATTGCGAGAATGGAGCCGCGGTAGCTAAATTTCTTAAATCGCATCCTGCAATAGCTGAAGTTTATTGGTGTGGATTTGAATCGCATCCCAATCATGACATCGCAAAAAAGCAGATGCGTGATTTCGGTGGCATGTTATCATTTACTTTCAGGAACGATACCATGGAAACTGCCCTGGCATTCTTAAGTAAAATAAAATTATTTGCTTTGGCTGAAAGCTTAGGAGGCGTTGAGAGTTTGGTGGGCCATCCTGCCAGCATGACACATGCAAGCATTCCACGTGAAGAGCGAATGAAAACAGGCCTTACTGATGCTTTGATCCGCCTTAGCATTGGCATTGAAGATATAGACGACCTGATGGAGGATCTGAAGCAAGCATTGGAAATATAATTCGCACCTATGAGAAACGCCATAATCCCTATTTTATAATTCGTAATTGTTATTGTTATGTCTTTCTTAAGAAAACTATCATCATACCTGAATCCTTCCGGCTTTTTTAATAATAGTGACGCGGAAAAGAAAAATGTAAACCTGCGCTTCATGCACGGCATAAACCGAATCAGCATATGGATGATGCTGATTGCCGTAATCATTATGGTTATCCGGTATTTTATTCTCTGATAAAATCGGGAGGGTAATTACTTATGTCTTGCGAAAAAGAATGCAGAGATGCTTATGCAGAAGCACGATCCTGTTTGTGTTTAGCTTATGCTGCTCCAGCAGAATATTCCTTTCCCGGTTATTGGAAGTTTCTGCTGATAATTTTTTGTAAGTCATGAAAGAACGAAGATGCAGCCATCCTCCTAAAATAAAATACCAAAGCATAGCGCTTACGCTTAACCGATTGGAATAAACTTCCTGGTAATGCAGCTCAGCTAATCCTGCCAGGGTACGCAAACGCTGTACATTGCATAAATATACCCGGCCGCTATAGGTTTTTTTATTGTCATATCCTACCGCAGCTGCTTCATTCGATAAAAACAAATTGCTTTTCTCCGCTTCAACCCATACATTGGCCATCCTGGCACTGAGGTTACTATTATTAGGCTTTGTAATAATAAGAATCCCGTCATGTTTTAGGATCCTCGACAATCCATTCAAAAGGTTTAATTGATCAGGGATATGTTCTATCGTTTCCATCAAAAGGATATAATCTGCCACCTCCGATTCTATAGGTAGCTTATAGTTAAGATCGATTGGGAAACAGCTTAGAACATCGCTATGGAACATCTCCGGATACATATCATACGCCCTGACTTCAGCGCCCGCCTCCTGCCATAATCCGGCGATAAATCCGGATCCGGCTGAAACATCAATGACCACTTTTTTACGTACATCATTTTCAGCAAGGTACCTATGAATAAATGCTAAGGCGTTTGGCCTTGAATGCGGGACATCTTTCCAGGGATTATTTTTTTGCTTCATATTAAATTTAAGCACAGGAATTTCACAAAATTACATTCGGTTAATCTGTTTGGGCAAATATAAGCGGATTGCTGACACGCCAGTTCAGGTGCCAGTTTTCTTACAGAATGACAGTCTCCCTTCTCATTTTGTCGCAGTTCATCAATTTGTATTAATTTTGCATATCTATTATCGAATTTTAAATATTAAATAATTATGGGACTTATTTTAGGAATACTCGCATTTGGATTAAGCTTGCTGGTGAGCTGGCGCTTTAAAAGCAAAGTGTCCAAATACTCCCTGATCACCCTGCGAAATGGGATGACCGGGCAGCAAATTGCTGAGAGGATGCTGAGCGACAATAATATTTATGACGTTAAAGTGATTAGCGTTGAAGGGCAGCTCACCGACCATTATAACCCGATGGAAAAAACGGTAAATTTAAGTGCCGATGTTTTCTCGGGTAATTCCGTGACCTCGGCGGCGGTGGCGGCACATGAATGCGGCCATGCGGTACAGCATGCCCGGGCATATACCTGGCTTAATCTCAGGAGCACCCTGGTACCCATCGTAAGCATTTCCTCACAGTATGTACAATGGATTTTAATCGCAGGTATTTTTTTGGTGAACAGGTTTCCCAGCCTCCTGCTTATAGGCATCTTAATTTTTGCATTAACCACGGTATTTTCATTTATTACCTTACCCGTGGAGTTTGATGCCAGCCGGCGCGCATTGGCCTGGTTGGATAATAAGCATATGATTGAGCCGGAAGAACATGCCAATGCCAAGGATGCATTAAAATGGGCCGCCATGACTTATGTTGTGGCAGCATTGGCTTCCCTGGCTACTTTGCTTTATTATGTGATGATCTATATGAACAGGAGCAAGGATTGATAACCAATTCGTCCAAATCAAAAAAGTTCGACTCCTTCCGAAGCCGAACTTTTTTTATATCACTTATCTGAATTTTTAAAATAGCCTCGAGTTAAAACTGCTCCTGTATTAATCTTTCATTATTCATTAATCATTACGCATTCTCTACAAATTTCGCCATCATATATTCCCTGTTAAGCATGGCTATATTGGAAAGTGAAATATCTTTCGGACAGTCGGCACTACAGGCACCCGTATTGGTGCAGGCACCAAATCCTTCTTTATCCATCTGGGCTACCATATTGGCAACACGGGTATAGCGCTCGGGCTGGCCCTGCGGTAATTTTGCAAGCTGGGATACTTTCGCTGCGACAAAGAGCATGGCGGAGGCATTTTTGCAAGCTGCCACACAGGCTCCGCAACCAATGCAGGATGCGCTCATAAAAGCATCATCGGCGGCTTCCTTGTTGATCGGTAAATTATTTGCATCCTGGGCATTGCCCGTATTCACGCTGATATAACCGCCGCTGGCAATGATCCTATCGAAGGCGCTGCGGTCCACCACCAGATCCTTAACAATAGGAAATGCTTTTGCCCTCCAGGGTTCCACCACAATCGTATCGCCGTCATTAAAGGTACGCATATGAAGCTGGCAGGTAGTAACGCCCTGCAATGGGCCATGCGGATGGCCATTGATATACATGCTACAGGTGCCACAAATCCCTTCGCGGCAATCATGATCAAAAGCAATGGGTTCATCGCCTTTGGTGATGAGCTCTTCGTTTAATATATCGAACATTTCCAGGAACGACATATCCGGGGAGACCTCATTGACGGTATAATTTTCAAGGCTACCTTTTGTACCGGCATTTTTCTGACGCCAGACTTTTAAATTTATCTTCATTGAACCGTTGCTCATTGTTATCGCTGGTTATTTTAATTAATTAATTATGCTCACTAATATTTTAAATCCCCGCCATTGTATTTTCGTTATACGTTATACGTTATACACCCCAATCGCCTACTTATAGCTCCGTTGTGCTATCTTGATATTCTCAAACTTCAATTCTTCTTTATTCAGTTCCCATTGATTCTCGCCTTTGTATTCCCAGGCCGAAACATAAGCATACTTTTCATCATCCCGCATCGCTTCACCCTCTTCTGTTTGATGCTCCTCCCTGAAATGCCCGCCGCAGCTTTCGTTCCGGTTCAATGCATCCATACACATCAATTCGCCCAGTTCAAGGAAGTCGGCCACCCGCGAGGCTTTATCCAGCTCCGGATTAAATTCATGCTGTTCGCCGGGCACGATCACCTCTGACCAGAATTCCTTTCGTAATTCACGGATCTCCGCAATCGCTTCCTTCAGTCCTTTCTCGTTGCGGGCCATACCGCATTTATCCCACATTATTTTACCTAGCCTTTTATGAAAATGTTCTACAGTTTTCGTTCCTTTAATTTTCAGCAGTTTATCCATCATCCCTTGCACCTTTTGTTCCGCCTCCTCAAATGCTGGGTGTGAAGTATCTATGGCTTTCGTTGCGATCTCTTTGCTTAGATATGAGCCAATTGTATATGGGATCACAAAATAACCATCGGCCAGGCCCTGCATCAATGCAGAGGCACCCAAACGGTTAGCCCCATGATCGCTGAAGTTAGCTTCACCTAAGGAATACATACCCGGTACGGTGGTCATCAGCTCATAATCAACCCATAATCCGCCCATGGTATAATGCACCGCGGGATAAATCCGCATCGGTTGTTCGTAAGGATTTTCACCGGTGATTTGCTTATACATATCGAAGAGGTTGCCATACTTTTCCTTCACCACCTCTTTCCCCAGTTGCAGAATCGTATCATCAGTAGGGTTTTCTAATCTATGCTTGGTGGCTTCCACTTTGCCATAGCGCATCATATTAAATTTAAAGTCGAGGTATACTGCCATCTTGCTCGGTCCCACACCGAAGCCGGCATCACAGCGTTCTTTGGCAGCGCGGCTGGCCACATCGCGGGGCACCAGGTTGCCAAAGGCAGGGTACCTTCGTTCCAGGTAATAATCACGTTCTTCTTCAGGGATCTCATTCGGATTGCGCGTATCATCGGGCTTCTTAGGTACCCAGATGCGCCCGTCGTTACGCAGCGATTCGCTCATCAGCGTGAGCTTCGACTGGTGATCACCGCTCACCGGGATACAAGTGGGATGAATTTGTGTGAAGCAGGGGTTGCCCATGAAAGCTCCCCGCTTATGGGCACGCCAGGCGGCAGTTACATTACAGCCCATGGCATTGGTGCTCAGATAAAATACATTACCATAGCCTCCGGTGCATAAGAGCACCGCATGGCCGAAATGACGTTGGAGCTTACCCGTAATCAGATCCTTGACGATGATGCCTCTGGCTTTCCCTTCGATCGTTACCACATCAAGCATTTCATGCCTGGTCAGCATCTCAACGGTTCCCATGCCCACCTGTCTTTCCAAGGCGGAATAAGCTCCCAGCAATAATTGCTGACCTGTTTGTCCTGCAGCATAGAAGGTGCGCTGCACCTGGGTTCCACCAAAAGAACGATTGCTTAAAAGCCCCCCATATTCACGAGCAAAAGGCACACCCTGCGCCACACATTGATCGATGATGCTGGCGCTCACCTCTGCCAGCCGGTGCACATTGCCTTCACGGGAGCGGTAATCGCCGCCTTTGATGGTATCATAAAACAAACGGTAGGTGCTATCCCCATCATTCTGGTAATTTTTTGCAGCATTAATACCACCCTGGGCTGCGATGCTATGGGCGCGCCGTGGGGAATCCTGGAAGCAGAAAACTTTTACCTTATATCCCAGCTCTGCCAGGGAGGCCGCTGCCGAGGCACCAGCGAGGCCTGAGCCTATGATCAGGATCTCCAGGTTACGCTTATTGGCAGGATTAACCAATGGCACGGAACTTTTATATTTACTCCATTTGGTTTCAATGGACCCTTCAGGTATTTTGGATTCGAGCATTTCCCGGTGATTAAAGGTTTATGGTTAGTTATTACATTCCGCGTAAATAAATTACAACCGGCATGGCTGCAAATAATACAGGCAATAAGATACTGTAAATTATTCCAGCCGCACGTATCAATGGGGTATATTTTTTATGGTTAATACCCAGTGTTTGGAAAGCAGACTGAAAACCATGCAACAGATGATAAGATAAAGAAATCATGGAGAGCACATAAAGCACCACCACCCATAATTGGCTGAAGACCTCCTGCATCTCGAAATATAAATTACCTACGCGTTCGCTGCCATAGGTTTTGATATTAAGCGATCCGAAACGTGATTCCACCCAGAAATGAGAGAGGTGGATGATCAAAAACATCAAAATCAAAGTGCCCAGCAAACCCATGCTGCGGCTATACCAGGGGCTGCTATTGGCAAATTTGGAATAACCCTGGGGGCGGGCTTTAGCATTGGTAAGTGTCACGATAAGCGATTGAACGATATGCCAGATCAGGCCAATGAACAGGACTACCTCACCTGCACGAATGAAAAAATTGGTTCCCATAAAATGAGCGGCCTTATTAAACATCTCACCATCGTCGTCAAAGAAAACCAGGGCATTAACACCGCAATGAATGATTAAAAATAAGATCAGGAATAAACCTGTGACTCCCATGATCAGTTTTTTGCCAAGGGTGGAACTGAATGCCTGTGTAAACCAATTCATTTATATATTGAACTTTTAAAAACTAATATTTTATAAAATGCAAATTTAGACCTATTTTTAAAACCGAATTACGGCTTTTAAACCGGAGGCGAAGATAGAACCACAGAAGTATATTTTCAAAACTATTTAAAAACAATCACAGCTCAGATTTAAAATATCTTTTCCAGATAATGCATCAGAAGACCCAGGGTATCGTTCTTCATTCTTTG
>JBBRJE010000108.1:0-8574 GCA_038219845.1 Bacteroidia bacterium | reverse complement strand
TTCGTTTTTAGTGCCCGAGGACCTTTTCAAAAAGGACATTCATTTTAGCGATCAATCATTACAAGAGTGGAGTGATAAAGATTTAGAAAGATTTTCTAAAATGTATTGTGTGAGCAATGAAGTCATTTTACGAAAGCTTGTTGACTTAAAACTTGCTTCAAAATCTTTCTATTTCGCAAAAAAGAAAGGTTGGGATACCGAATTAAAAAACTTTAAGGAAGCAAGAATTAAAAAACTAAAAGAGGAAGGAAGGGGCGGTTCAGAAGCACAAGATAGCAAGGTCGTCAAGGAAAAAGGCAAACTATATATATCAAAAGTTCTTAATGGTTATGAAAAGGGTAGTTTGACCTACGGAGATATTTCTGAATACCTCGAAGTCAAACTTGATCACCTACCGAAAATTATTGAACGCATAAACAAATAATGGCAGGACTTTTCAATGACCCATATAAATATGTAATTGACAGTAGTGCACTTTTTGATATAAAAAAGAACTACAGCCCAACAGTTTTTAAAGGGCTCTGGGACAAGTTCAATAACCTTTGTGAGGATGAAGTTATCATTTCGGTTAAGGAAGTCTACAACGAAATTAAAAGAGGTTCAGATTGGCTTGTTGAGTGGGCAGACAAGCATGGAAAAATTTTTCTTGAACCTACAACTGCTGAAGAATTTAAACTGATTGGTGAGTTACAAGAAAAAGAACCTTCCTGGATTGACATCTATTCTGACAAACCCGCGGCAGACCCTTTTGTAATAGCTTGTGCAAAGACAAGAAATTTAATAATCGTTCAACACGAGCAATTAAATAAAAACTTACCCCGAATAGCAATAGGACATGGACTAACTTTTTTTAGATTACAAGACCTTTTTGAAGCCGAGAAATGGGAGTTCTAACAAACTTTGTGCAGGGCTTGAAACTTCTTCACTTTGGAGGGGCAGCTTGGCTTCAGTTCAACAGACGGTTTGGCAATATGGCCCCGTCAAAACATCGCCTAGTCCTGAGCGTTAACTGCAATTTTAAAATCGCTTACCAATTGAAACTTGATAACAATAAGCAATGTTTACACACCAAGGTAAGACAAGAACTTTAAGCCATAATAAAAAAATTGCTTCTTTGCTTTCATTTGTTGCAGGAATTGTAAATGTTGCAGGTTTTTTATCTGTTCAGCGACTAACGACAAATGTAACTGGTCACTTTGCATTTTTCGTTGACGAAGTTTTTAAACTTCACTTTTCTGAAAGTTTTGTCTACTTTTTGTACATACTATTTTTCCTTTTAGGCTCTTTTGTTTCAAACCTGCTTGTGGAAATTATAACAAGAAAAAATGAACGATTAATTTATGTTATTCCGACAATTATTGAAAGTGTAATTTTATTTACACTTGCAATTGTTGGAAACAAACTTATTGCGAATAATTCCAACCTCATTGCATTTAGTTTGCTTTTTGCAATGGGTTTACAAAATTCATTGGTAACAAGAATTTCTGACGCTGTGGTAAGGACAACACATCTGACTGGACTTTTCACCGATTTAGGAATAGAACTATCACAATTATTTTTTTACAAAGCGAAAGAGCAAAAAGACAAACTAACTTCAACAATTAAACTTCGACTAAGAATAATTGCCTGTTTTTTTATGGGTGGCATTGTAGGTGGTATTTTTTATTCATATTTAGAACTTTACGTCTTAATTATACCAGCTACAATGTTAATAATTGGCTTGCTCTATGACAATATAAAATTCAAGCTTTTAAATTGGAAACGAAAGCTGGAAACGAAAGAAAAAAAAATCATATAAGATCACCTGCTCACCTGCCTCTTGGAGAATTCCCTCAAGCATTACCTTTTCGATTTTTCTTGTGTGGCTTAATTAGAGTTTTATGGCAACAAAATGGAAGCTATGACATTTGAGCAAGTTGGAAATGTTGATGCACCCCAAAAGAGTGCAATCTCAAATCATATTCTCCAGCATCCTGTCCAGGGTTTCAGGGTCTTTTACAAGCACATCACGCGCTTTGCTGCCTACATTAGGGCCAACGATGCCGCAGGCTTCCATCTGGTCTATAAGGCGTCCGGCGCGGTTATAGCCGAGGTTCATGCGACGTTGCAGCAATGAGGTAGAGCCCTGCTGCATCTGGACAATAATACGCGCTGCATCTTCAAATAAAGGATCCCGTTCTTTGGGGTCGAACGATTCTTTCTCTTTTTCTGCGCCTTCGAAATTTTCGGGGAGATGCATCGGGTGTGCATAGCCTTGCTGCTGGCCGATAAAGGTGGCGATACGTTCCACTTCCGGCGTATCCACGAAAGGGCATTGCAAACGAATTAAATCATTGCCCGTGCTGAACAACATATCTCCTTTTCCAATCAGCTGATCAGCGCCACCCGAATCCAGAATGGTGCGTGAATCAATTTTACTGATCACCCGGAAAGCGAGCCGTGCGGGGAAATTCGCTTTGATCGTTCCTGTGATGATATTTACACTCGGGCGTTGCGTCGCCAATACCAGGTGAATGCCGATCGCCCTTGCAAGCTGCGCCAGCCGCGCGATGGGAAGCTCTACCTCTTTTCCTGCGGTCATCATCAGATCGGCAAGCTCATCAATGATCAAAACAATATAAGGCAAAAAACGATGGCCGTCGACAGGGGATAATCTGCGTTCCAAAAATTTCTTATTGTATTCTTTCAGGTTACGCACCTCGGCGTGTTTTAATAATTCATAACGCTGGTCCATTTCCAGGCATAAGCTTTTCAGCGTGTTTACCACCAGCGAAGTATCTGTTAGAATGGCATCAGCATCCCCGGGAAGCTTTGCCAAAAAATGATTTTCAATATGCTTGTATAAGCTCAGCTCCACCTTCTTGGGATCAACCATCACAAACTTTAATTCTGCGGGATGCTTTTTATATAATAGAGAAACGATCAATGCATTTAATCCCACAGATTTCCCCTGTCCTGTAGAGCCGGCCATCAGCAAATGGGGCATCTTGGCGAGGTCGGTTACATATACTTCATTGGTAATAGTCTTACCTAATACAATCGGCAGGTCCATATCCGAAGACTGGAATTTAGGGCTCATCAGGGCAATTTTCATGGGCACCATTTCGGGGCGCGCATTGGGCACCTCAATACCTACCGTACCTTTGCCGGGCATGGGCGCAATGATGCGTATGCCTAAGGCCGCGAGGCTTAGCGCAATATCATCTTCCAGGTTTTTTATCTTGGCGATACGCACCCCCGCAGCAGGAACAATTTCATATAAAGTAACCGTTGGACCGATGGTTGCTTTGATGCTTTGAATTTCTATATTATAATTCTTCAGCGTATCCAGGATCATATTCTTTTTCTCCTCCAGCTCCTTCACATCCACCTGTGATTTTATATTTGGATAATCACTTAAAAGATCAAGCGTAGGCTTTACATAATTGCTCAAGTCCAGTGTAGGATCATACAATCCGAATTCCGCCACGAGCTCTTCTGCCGTGGTGCGCGGCCGTTCTTCCACGATCTCTGCCACTTCATCCTCTCGTTGTGTAGTATCTTCTACTTCAAAGGTAAATTCAGGCTTGGGGGCTTTCACTGATTTTTTTGATAATGAAATGCTTCCTGCAATTTCTGCATCATCAATTCCCTCTTCATCAAAAGGAGGAGATTCTTCCATCCCTTCTTTAAAGGCATTGGCTTCTGTCTCAAAAGAATCAGGAGTAAAGGTGATTACATTCCCGGGATTGATTTCTGTAGAAACGGCGGGCATGGTTTCATCTAAAAGGATATCGGGAACAATATCTTTATTCTTTCTAAAGGCCATTAGTTTATTGAAGGGCAAGAATAAAAAAGAAAAGTCGGTATTAAAAACCACGATGCTGAATATGGCGGCATAGCCAAGCAGGAATAATATTACACCGATGTTTCCGGCCATACTCTTGATCCATAGATAGCCGAAATAACCAAACGATCCACCGGCATTAAAAAAATGGGTTTTGAATATTGAACCCAATAGAATACTCAGCCAGATAATTCCAAAAAACGAATAGGCAAATGATTTTCCAATGGGCAATAATGAGGTGCCGGAAAATAGTTTCACGCCGATCAAAAAGAAAAGAAGCGCAAAAACATAAGAAGCCACTCCGAAGCCATTATAAATCATTCCATGCGAGATCCATGCGCCTCCAATGCCTAGCCAGTTCTGGGCTGCATCGGGGTTGATCTCGAATAGTTTGCTTAGCGATAAGCCCGAAACCACGCTCTGATCAAATTCCCAGGAGATAAGGAAAGAAGTAAAAGCTACGGGTAAAGCAAGAGCAAAAATGATAAATAAAAATCCCAGGATGCGGCGAAATTTTTCGCTGCGCAGGAAAATGATAAATCCTTTCAGGCCCGGTTTCCCTTTCGAGCTTTTCTCTTTCTCAAAATCATTTTTAGATGAATCTTTTGCCGACGTTTTTCTTGCCACGTGTATATATTTCCAGGGAGCTTCCGCTCTATCATTAATCTGTAAAAATAACCTTAAGGATACTTGAATTGAAACGCCTAACCCATTTATTTATTGTGAATAAGTAAATAGTGTATGATGAAATATGCAATGGATGTTTGGTGAAGGAGGGCGCGAGGCGCTTCACCCCACGCTGATAGATTTCGCCTTTTCAGGACTGCACAAACGCGGGTGTACCGCTTCAGTCCACCCATCCCAATCGCTCGCTCTGCGGATATTGCCATGGGGCGCCGTTATTTTCGATATTGGTTAACATCAAATTCAATTCCTGTGGGGCGGCACTCTGCTCCATCACCAGGTAACGGCGCATATCAATAATAATTTCCAGCGGATTGATATCGATAGGGCAGGCCTCCACACAGGCATTGCATGATGTGCAGGCCCAGAGCTCCTCGGCACTGATATAATCATGAAGAGATTTTTCATCGATGGCTTTGTTATTGATATTATTTCCCACCTCTTCCAGCCGGTCGCGGGTGCTCATCATGATTTTGCGGGGTGATAATAATTTACCGGTAATATTTGCCGGACACACGCTGGTGCAACGCCCGCATTCAGTGCATGTATAAGCATCAAGAAGATTTTTCCAACTGAGGTCCTGCACGTCTTTCACGCCAAAGGTGGCAGGTAAGGCTTCATCGGTATCTACCGGTTCGTCAGGAAAAAAAGCGAGTTTCACTTCCCGGGTTACATTCAAGGGGTTGGTAAATTCCCCTTTGGGTTCGAACCGCGTATAATATGTATTTGGAAAGGCGAGAATAATATGAAAATGTTTGCTGAAGGGAAGGTAATTTAAAAATAAAAGAATGCCGGTGATATGGGCCCACCACATCGTTCTTTCGGCTATGATCAGCATGTCTTCACTTGCATTGCCATACAAGGAAGTGAGAAACTGAGACACAGGGAAGCTCCCTGCTTGCGTATAATGCATACTCCCCAATTGCTGAAGCTTTTGATCAGCAGCATTCATAAATAAAAGCGCGGTCATCAAAATTATTTCAATACATAAGATGGTTGCAGCATCTTTATTTGGGAATCCTGCGAGGTCGGGATGCTTAAAACGTGGGATCTTCAAGATATATCTTCTAACAAGGAAAACAATACAGGCAATAAGCACCAATAGCGCAAGGATCTCAAAGAAGCCAATGGAAATATCATATATGACCCCCAGGAAAGCCAATACCCGGTGTGTACCAAACAGGCCATCGATCATAATTTCCAACACTTCAATATTGATGAGTACAAATCCAATATAGATAAGTATATGAAAAAATCCAGCCACAGGGCGTCGCACCATCTTCGACTGGCCCAGGGCCACGCGAAACATATTGTTCCATCGCATACCGGGGGTACCCTGCAATTTCCAGGCGCGGCCCAGAAAAATATTTCGTCGGATACGACTTGTATTTTTAACAAAAAAATATACCGCGAGGCTTAAAACCAGGGCAAATAAAACTTGTTGGAAATAATGCATGAACGCAAAAATATATGATTTGGGTTAAAGAGCCGTAGGCTTGGATCATTTTATAACCTCGGACTTCAGTCTGTGGACAAGGACCGCTCGTCATACGAAACATTAAACTTTTTCAAAAACTCTAAATATTCTTCCTTAAATGTTTGCTTTGTATGAGCGATATATCTGTATGCATTACTTATTTGTGAGTGATTAAGAAAATACCCCATTGCCATCCTGCCATTCAACCTTCTTTCAACCATACAGATTCTCAGCTTTATTATCTACTGTTCAAAAAATAAATATAGGTTTTTAGAAAAATTTTTTAGCTTGCCATTCTAAACCAATTACCAAAATGAGAAAGTTGATTATCGGCACCCTCGCTGGGGGTATCTTAATTTTTATTTGGAGCGCTTTATCCTGGATGGTATTACCCACCCATCAGGATACATTTAAGTATAATGCAAACCAGGATGCGCTCATGCAAATGCTTAAAGAGCAACAAACGGCTGATGGCGCTTATATGCTGCCGGCAGTTGATGACACTAAAATGAAACATGGCAGTTCGGAATACCAGAAAGCAAGCAAGGAATTAATGGATGCCCAAACGGGTAAGCCATGGGCCATCCTGATCTACGGTAATGCCATGAATGCGATGGGCGGGGGCATGTTTGCCTGCGGACTTTTGTATGATTTGCTTATCGCCCTGGCTTTATGCCTGGCCGTAAGCGCCTCTTCCGGCGCATCCTTCATGAGCCGATTCATAATCTGCCTGGCGATAGGCGTGGCATTTGCCTGCAAAGGGCCATTATCGCAGCACAATTGGATGGGTTACCCGTTGCATTATATTATGGGAGATGTATGGGATAGTATTATGGAGGCAGCGATTGCAGGTGCATTCATAAGCTGGTGGTACGGAAGAAAATAAAAATATGATTGGGGGGGCAACGGCAGGAGGCATTGCAGAAAGCAAATTAGATGCAGAAAGAGCTAAAGACGGAGAAGATATTCTTTCGTCTTTTTTTGTTGGTTTAGATAGGTTTATTATATTTGTATTTTAAAGAAAACAACTATGCGTACAATTACTATTTTAACCGTCTTAACTATTCTTTTATCTTACTCCTGTAAAAAATATCCTGACGGCCCGTCCTTATCCATCCATTCGAGAAATGCCCGGGTGATTAATAACTGGGTGTGCGAAAAGGTATTGGTGAATGCGGAGGAAAGCACGCCCTTCTATTCCAAGTATAACTACAGCTATGGCGCTGATAACAGCTATACTGAAAACTCAGGCTATTATACCTTAAATGGCAGCTGGCAGCTGGTTTCCAATGATGATTCCCTGATAGTGAAATTAAATACAAGCCAGGTGCTGCACCGGTTTAAGATCCTCAGGCTAAAAAATAATTCAATATGGCTAATCGAAAAAGTAAACTCGTCGGATTACGAATGGCATTTGAAATCTAAATAATATATTTTATTAAAACTATTGCGGTACATCTTGCCTTATTTGCAGTTACATTCATTTATGCCTGCACTTTCAGCTTCAGCAAGATTATCATGCCGGCCTACCTGCCCCCTTTTGGATTCATCGTATTAAGAGTAGGCACTGCGGGTATTTTATTTATACTGTGCAGCGCCTTATTCATCAGGCAGAAGATAGATTTTAAAGAAGATTTTTTTAAAATCGTTTTATGTGCCATCACCGGCTGTGGGGCCAATATGCTCTTGTTCTTCAAAGGACTGTCTATCACCAGCCCTATCAATGGCGCGATACTGATGGCCTGCACCCCCGTGTTTGTGGTTGTGTTTGCTGCAATCCTTATTAAAGAGAAGCTGAGCGTGATCCGTTATTTTGGCATTGGCATCGCCTGTATCGGGGCCATTCTATTATTGGGCGGTACCAATTTTTCATTTGATTCAAGCCGGATCTGGGGCGATATCGCCATCGCCGTGAATGCTATTATTTATTCTTTTTACCTGGTATACGCCAAACCACTATTGAAAAAATATCATCCGGTGACCCTCTCCGCATATACGTTTGGCATTGGTTTTCTTTTTGTCCTTCCTTTTGGCTTTAATGAATTCAGGCATACCAATTTCAGCGTGATACCAGCGGAGATTTGGTATTATATTATTTTCATCCTGCTTGGTGCAACATTCCTGGCGTACCTGCTCAATGCCTTTGCACTTAGCAAAGCATCGGCATCAATGGTAGGCAGCTATATTTACCTCCAGCCCGTGCTGGCAATAATTATCGCTATTGTTAAAAATACCGACACCATCTCCTTTGAAAGGATTGCCTATATGCTCATTATTTTTTCTGGCGTATTCCTGGTTAACAGGAAACCAAAAGAAATAGCTTCGGCAACAACATAAACTCTTATTTTCGCACGATGCGTTTTAAAAACCTTACCACGGTAATTTTTATTGCTATGTTTTTAGGCATCCTTGCCGGGTATATTTTAAATATAACCAGCGTTGGCGCCTTGGTTCAGAATATCGATGATTCACAGCATAAAATACAATCCTTATTAAAAGACAGCGCCCAGGCCGGAAACTTAAATGCAGACAGTTCCAACGCCTACCATGTAAGAATACTAACCGAACAAATCCTTAAATCTTCCAG
>JBBRJE010000107.1:0-8615 GCA_038219845.1 Bacteroidia bacterium | reverse complement strand
AAGCCACCCTCAAGTGACGGGTTAAAAAGAGTGATTAAAAACAATCGTGAATCTACGGAAAGAAAACCGGGAGGTCAACCCGACCATCCAGGCCATAATTTAAAAATGGTAGCACAAGCAGATACGGTGATTCGTCTTAAGGTGGAAGGGTATTGCAGTTGTGGAGAAGACTTGAGCCAAACGCCCTTAAGTGCTATACAACGCAGACAGATATTTGATATACCTGTAAAACTTTTTGAAGTAACAGAATACGAAGTAGAGACAAAAAAATGCAAATGCGGGAAAGTGCATCAGGCTCCGTGTGAAGTAACCAACCAAGTACAATATGGTAGCCGATTTAAATCGCTAATGATTTATTTAAATCAATATCAATTCTTACCTTTTGATCGCTTGCAGGAATTTTGCAAGGATTGTTTTGGTATCAGTATCAGCGATGGTTTTTTGGAACAAAACAATAAAAACTGTTACGAAAACTTAGCACAAACCGAAGCAATAATTAAAGCAGCTTTGTTGAATAGTTCAGTAATACATAATGACGAAACGGGCATACGTTGCCAAGGTAAAACACAATGGATACATGATACTTCCTCGCTTGAGCACACACTCTATAGCATCCATGAAAAACGAGGAATTGAGGCCATGAATGAAATAGGAATCTTAAATCAGTATCAAGGTATTGCCGTACATGATCGTTGGGCCAGCTATGACCAATATGACTTTACTCATAGTCTATGCAATGCCCATTTACTCAGAGACCTGAAATTTTTAAAGGAGGAAATGAAATGTGGTTGGGCCGGAAAAATGATAGCACTGTTAGTAAAAGCCAATGATTACAAAAAGGAAGAGCTATTGAATGAAATGCTGATTGAAGATATAGAAAACCAATATATCTCAATTATTCAAGAAGGATTAGCAGAGCTACCCAAAGAAGCAGTTCCCAAAGAAACCAAACGCGGACGAAAGGCAAAATCGAAATCAGAACTTTTATTAAATGTCTTTTTAATGCGAAGTCAGGATGTATTGTTGTTTATTTACAATCCAGAAGTACCTTTCGATAATAATCTCGCCGAACGAGATTTAAGAATGATCAAACTCAAACAAAAAATATCTGGTTGCTTCCGATCTGTAAATGGAGCAGAGGTATTTTGCCGAATAAGAAGTTATATCTCTACTGTCCGCAAGCAAGGTCACACAGTATTAGAAGCCATTCAATTGGCAATCAATAAAAAACCTGTTATCGTTTGGAGTGAACAGTAACAAATCTTTACTAAATTATTACTGAGACTGAACCTTTAACTTCTGAACAGGCTTAACAGAGGAAGGTGGGGTATTTCCGGATTTGATGTGTCGGTATTAAAGCTTTGAAATCATCTGTGCACCTGTATTATCTTCCGATAGAGCCTGTCCCGCTCAGCGGGAAAGAATTCGTGGGTAGATCAATGGAGAGTTTGCCTTTCCTTCCATAGAGCCTGTCCCGCCTTGCGGGAAAGGTTTCGTGCTAAGAGGTCTTCGGGTTCATTCCAATTCCTTTGAAAATATATGGTTCATCTCATTTCAATTCCAAATTCTTATAATAATCCAAAGTTGTTATTTATCCTTGCTTTTCAGAGCGCAAAACCTGCCTATGGCAGGTATAATCAACAATCATCACTTCTACCCACTAATTCTTCCTATCGGAAGAGAATACAACTTCTTCGATTCAATTCATTATTTCGCCAGCATATCAAATTCGGAAATAGCCTGATTATCATGGCGGTCGTGCAGCTCCATACTGTTCAAATAAGTATGGCTATATCAATAAATATAATAAATTTGTTTCCTGAAAAAATATTTTATCAATGAAAAAATTAATTCTCCCACTAATTGTATTCCTTTTTACTTTCGTTTACTGTCAGGCCCAAATCTCAGATTTAACCGACCAGGAAAGGATTGATTTGAATAAAGGGTATAAATTATCGGAGAAGCAGAAATATGATGAAGCCATTGCCCTGGTGGAACCGATAGTGATGAATCATAAAAAAAGCAAGGAGCTGTGGACCATCATTTGTCAGCTCTATGGTGAACGATATAAAGCTTCCAGCCCTTCATTCACTATCTCCCCCACCGGCAAGGATAAAAGCATGGAGAAGGCGCTTGCGGAAATTATGAAGAAAATGAATGGTTCCAAAGAGCATAAAGATTATATCAATATCATGCGCAAAGCCACTCTCATCTGCGCTGACCTGGAAGAGGTGGGAGCGATTCTCAGGGCAGAAGTGATTGACTCTCGTTATAAAGTAGATTCCAATATCTCGGAAAAAGGCAAGAAGCATTTTAAAACCGCAGAAACCTATTTTACACAACATGATATGGTTAATGCGATTAAATATTATAAGAAGGCGCTGGATGCTGACCCAAATTATTATAAGGCATACCTTTATTTGGGCGATGCTTACTATATTAATAAGGAATATGAAGAGGCAGAAGCCATCTTCCAGGAATGTGCCGATTCATTCCCCGATCTGTTGGAGCCTGTTAAATATTATTACGACGCTATGTATAGGCAAAGTGACTATAAAAAGGCTTACGAAGTAGCGCTAAGGGGTTTAATGGTTTGCCCGGATATCGGGATGCAGCTTAAGTTCGACGCCGTATGCACACAGCTTGATAAAACTTATAAGCAACATTGGATGACACGTAATTATTTCCCCAATAAGTTAAAAGGCAAGAACAGTGAAATAGAATTAGCGCCCTGGAAATATTACCGTGAAGCCCTCGACAGTATCAAGCAATATGCAGATACCTTAACCGGTGTGCTTAATCCCAATCCTATAACCAAGGCACATTACCTCGAAGAGTATTGCTGGTCGTATATGCTGGATAAATCCGATAAATCGAAATTTGAATTTGCACGTCAGATGAAGGATAAAGGGATGCTCGATTGTTATGTTTTATTTTCATTATTTCATGTAGATGTCTATAATCAGTTTCATGACCTCTCAAAAAACAATCCTGCGAAATTGAAAAAATATATTGAACAGGAGCTGGTGCACTAAAGAAGGCTGTGAGAATAGTAATACTCATAAGCTTGCCAACCATGAAAATATTATTTTGCATTATTCCTCTGAAATAAATTCGCAAAAATTACCGCTTCTTCTTTTTCCTTTTCTCCGCCTCCGCCTCTGCATCTTTCATCAGCTGCTTCCAGTTGGTATTCACCTCCTCAGTAAAATCAAGGGTCTCGGCGTATTCGGCTTTATTAATTTCAGATACAGTTACTTTCTTATCCATAAAGCCTTCGATCCCTTCCAGCAATACTTTTTCTTCCGGTGCGCAGAAAGATACAGCTACCCCTTTATGAACACCACGCCCAGTGCGCCCTACCCGGTGCACATAATTTTCTGCTACATCGGGCAAGTCGTAGTTCACCACGAAATCAACATGGGGAATATCCACACCCCGGGAGCTTACATCAGTCGCGATCAACAACCTCGATGCCCCATCTTTAAAATCACGCATCACCTGTAACCTGTCCTGCTGCTCCTTCCCGCTATGCATCGTCAGGCTCTGAATTCCTACCCGTTCCATGGCGTGGAACACCCGTTCAGCGCGTATCTTGGTTCGTACAAATACGAGAATTTTACTCTCCGGATTTTCTCTAACGATGCGTTCCAGGAAATAACGCTTGTCATCCATTTTCACATGCATAATGCTATGCGTCACATTTTTGGATACAGGATCCTTAGGCGAAATTTGAATGCGGATGGGATTGCGAACGATGGAATAAGCCAGCTTTTTTATTTTATCATTGATGGTTGCAGAGAAAAAAAGCGTTTGTCGGTATCGTGGCAAAAAGCGAAGAAGATCTCTTATATCTTTATAAAAACCCAGATCGAGCATCAGGTCGGCTTCATCCAAAACCAGAATCTCAATACCCGATAATATTAAATGCCCCTGGCTTACAAGGTCAAACAAACGCCCGGGGGTAGCAATCACAATATCCACCCCATGATTTAATTGTTTAATCTGCGGCGCCTGTTCTACCCCACCATAGATACCCAGAGCTTTTACACTGGTGTATTTCCCCAGCTCATGAAACACCTCCGTAATTTGTATCGCCAGTTCATGGGTAGGAACCATAACTATTGCTTTAACCCCTTTTTCATTTCTGGATTGTGACAGCATATGCAATATTGGAATGGCAAAGGCGGCCGTCTTGCCGGTTCCTGTTTGTGCAATAGCCAAAACATCCTCCCCATTTAAAATATTCGGAATGGCGCGGTATTGTATGTCTGTAGGCTTTTTAAACCCTTGCTCTTCGAGGCTTTTCTTAACCTGGGGATTAATATTATAGGCATCGAATTTCATGCTTGCTTATTTTTAAAAATAAAATGCCTTTTCGCATTTCTTGTTTTAGGATTGGTAAAGATAAAATTGTTTTCTGGAAACCTGATTAATGAAAAATCCGCATCAATGCATAAGCCCGAACGCCCATGGCATTAAATGAAATTTGAAAGGTGGCATCCCAAATTGTCATAAAGCAAAAATCGGTTAATCGGGATTTGATGTGTTCGCTTAAAATCAGAGAGCCGTAGGCTCGGCTCATTTTGTAACCACGGACTTCAGTCCGTGGAAGAAACGGAAAGAATCACTGAGAGCCGTAGGCTCGGCTCATTTTGTAACCACGGACTTCAGTCGTGGGCAATCCTGTTTTATTTCTTTATTTTGCGCCTTAAATGAGAAATGTTTTATTTTTTGTTTTTTGTGTGATGTGCTTCATTTCCAACGCACAGCTCCTTCCCTCGTTTGGAAACAGCCGTACCGGTACTGCCGGAATGCAGTTTCTTAAAATAGGAATTGATGCCCGCAGCTCTAGCATGGCCGGAGCTGTAGCCGCATCCCCCAACGATGCCAGCACACTCTACTGGAACCCCGCTGGTATCACCCAGATAGATTCAGGTACAAAATATAATATCACCATTAACCATTGTAGCTATTTCGCCAAAACTAAACTCGAACAAGCCGCCTTTGTTTATAAACATAAATATGGCTATTGGGGATTTCAATTACAATCCTTCCGCACCCCCGAGATGAAGGAAACGACAGAGTTTCAGCCCCAGGGCACAGGACGGACTTTCTCCTTTGCCGACGTGCTGATCGGAATCTCCTATGCACAGCAGCTAACGAATAATTTTAGTTTCGGACTGAGTAGTAAATATGTGAATGAAAGTTTCGGCAGTGTTACTACCAATAATGTACTTTTCGATTTGGGATTATACTATGATATTCATATTAGAAATACAC
Source organism: Bacteroidia bacterium (assembly GCA_038219845.1). Classification (GTDB taxonomy): domain Bacteria; phylum Bacteroidota; class Bacteroidia; order UKL13-3; family UKL13-3; genus CAINMV01. Next base: position 3,332 of record JBBRJE010000107.1, on the reverse strand, counting down.
GCTTCGCTGCCGTGATAAGTAATTTCGGAATCAATGTAAAACCTAATGGTGAAGTCACCGCTTTAAAGCTGGGTGGCCTTTCTGCTACCAGCGATTTCAGTGCGTATAGTGCGCCAAGTTTGTTCCGGGTATCCATTGCTACCCTGGTAATTCAGAAGAATGACCACCTGTTAATGACAGCCTTACAGCTCAACCACCCGGGTGATAATAATGAGACCTTCGCCCTGGGCTTCGAATACACCTATAAAAAATTATTCATTGCACGTAGTGGCTATGAATTTGGTGCAGATGAAAAAGGATGGCCTGCTGCCGGTATTGGAATAAAATTGCCCCGACGTTACGGTGGCCTGCGCTTTGATTATGGCTGGCAATACAAGCATATATTTGGTGCTGTGCAACGTATTGGCATTGTAGCTTTATTTAAATAATGATGATTCTTAAAAAAAATTATGTCCTGCTCTTCCTGCTTATTTCATTAGGCTTAAGCAGCTGTTCATTCCTGTTCGGATCTAAAAAAGACAGGCAGGTGGACGAGGTTTTCGAACAGGGCCGTATCGACCCTAACCTCGTGCCCAATACCGTCGGGTATGTTCCGGTGCTCCCATTTTTTAATCAATATATTAATCCGGTGGATGTATATGTCGGGTTCGATAATATGCTTTATGTATGCGATGATCTTGGGGTTCATGTAAGTGATCTTACAGGCCGCGAATATCGGGTGATACCCATACCTCATGCCACCAAAATTGTTCAGGACAGACGGCTATTTACTTATGTATGTGGAAGGGTAACAGTGGTGCGCAGCGGACAAACATATAACCTTCCGGCGGTTTATAAAATTATGAATGCCGCCACTATGGCTCCTTACAAAATAATAGATACTTTAATACAACCCGACTGCGATGCCAGCAGAAATAATTTCAGAGGTGCCGATGATGAGAAAGTTCAATTCACGGGTGTGGCCACTACTTCCGACAATACATTATATATTGCCCGCACAGGCCCACGGAATGATATGGCCGCCTTTTCGGCTCCTGATAATACCGTCCTCACATTCAACCCTTCAGGGAAAAATACAGGATATACAAAGGAACTAAATCCTACCAACAGCAGCTTGAAATCTGTATTGGGCCTCACGGGTATCACCTCCTTTTGTGCGCCACCACAGGTACAGTTTGGTATGAACCCTTCAAAGGATTTCTTAATTGCCCAGGGAGATTTAACACAGTCGGTAGAATTTCGCGTATTATGGATTAAGCAGAATGTGGATCCAGGCACCGGCGAAATAACCTATGGCCAGAATGATAATTTATTATATAATGATACGGGCAAAGCTTACCGTTTCTTATATGACTCCTACCGGTTCAAACATCCGGTTGATCTCTGTGTTTCACCTGATAAAAACGGATATATCTTTGTTGTGGATGATGTATTGGATTCCGTATTTGTGTTCACCCAAAGCGGTTTTGAAGGAGTTAATACACCTGCCACTGCAGCTAACAAAAAACAAATTATCGCATCTTTTGGTGGTGACGGATTTGATTTATTCCATTTCAAAAAATGCAGCGGCGTAGCCTATTTCAAAGGTGTATTATATATAGCGGATAAGGAGAATAACAGGGTTTGCAGGTACAAGCTGAGTACGGATATTGAGTGATAGAGAATCTTAAACGCGTCAGGAGGAGATCTAAACTTGTACCGCTAAATATATCAATTGAATCTCTAATTTTGCATTCTTAGTTTTTTCAAAATAAATATGGAATATAGAATTGAACACGATACCATGGGCGAAGTAAAGGTGCCTGCAAGTCGTTACTGGGGCGCACAAACGGAACGTTCACGCAATAATTTCCGCATAGGTCCCGAAGCCAGCATGCCCATCGAGATCATTCATGCCTTTGGCTTTCTTAAGAAAGCTGCGGCCCATGCAAATTGCGACCTTGGTGTATTAACACATGAAAAAAGAGATCTCATAAGCACCGTATGTGATGAGATCCTCGAAGGTAAATTGGATTCAGAATTCCCATTGGTGATATGGCAGACAGGAAGCGGCACCCAAAGCAATATGAACGCCAACGAAGTTATTGCCAACCGCGCTCACGTGCTCAATGGCGGTAAGCTAAGTGATGATAAAAAAATATTGCATCCCAATGACGACGTAAATAAATCACAATCGTCAAACGACACGTTTCCCACAGCCATGCATATCGCTGCCTACAAGCTTGTAATGGAAAACACCTTACCGGGGATGGAACAATTATGCATGAGCCTGGATATGAAGGCGAAAGAATTTAAGGATATCGTGAAAGTAGGACGTACCCATTTTATGGATGCTACGCCCTTAACCTTAGGCCAGGAATTTTCAGCCTATGTACAGCAAATAAAAAACGGTATTCGCACCATCAAAAATGCCCTCGTGATGGTTAGTGAACTCGCCTTGGGCGGAACAGCCGTTGGCACCGGACTCAATGCACCAAAAGGCTATGATGTATTGGTGGCGGAAAAAATAGCAGCATTCACCGGCCTTCCCTTTGTTACCGCTCCAAACAAATTTGAAGCACTCGCGGCGCATGATGCCATGGTGGAATTGAGTGGTGCATTAAAGCGCTCGGCCGTGTCCTTAATGAAAATCGCCAATGATATACGGATGCTTTCTTCCGGGCCCCGAAGCGGCATCGGCGAAATAATAATTCCTGATAATGAACCCGGTTCTTCGATCATGCCAGGCAAGGTAAATCCAACACAGCCTGAAGCACTGACTATGGTTTGTGCGCAGGTGATGGGCAATGATATGGCTGTGACTATTGGTGGTGCTACGGGTCATTTTGAATTGAATGTATTCAAGCCATTGATAGCAGCGAATGTTTTACAATCTGCACGCTTAATCGGGGATGCCTGTGTTTCTTTTGATAAAAATTGTGCTGTAGGAATATTACCCAATAAAGAAATCATTAAACATAACCTTGAAACATCGCTTATGCTGGTGACGGCCTTAAACCCGCATATCGGTTATGAGAACGCCGCTAAAATTGCAAAGAAAGCGCATAAAGAAAATAAAACTTTACGCGAAGCAGCCATTGAATTGGGCTTAGTTACCAATGAGCAATTTGATTTGTGGGTGAAGCCCGGGGATATGGTTTGAGGGGGTACCCTTAAGTAAAAAAAAGGTGAATATTTGAGCCCCTTTGTATTTGTTCCATAGGAGCAATACAACCTTTCCTTTGTTTGCCAAGTGCCTGTTAATGCTGCATTTCAGTTTATAACTTAGCTAATTTTTGTTGCCTTTTATCACTTATTAGCCTAACTTTGTTGAAAACTTTGGTTTGAAAATG
>JBBRJE010000106.1:0-8622 GCA_038219845.1 Bacteroidia bacterium | reverse complement strand
GTAATCCCGATAGCTATCGGGAGTAAGGAACACAAGGTGAAATTATTGAGGTCTCCGTTTACTTTAGCACTGTAGCACTTATGCACTTTACCAGATCACTACTATTGTATTTTTATATGCATTATTGCCGGTTTGATTTTTTTTATATCCTTTTCAGTTTATATTTGAAATTAAATCCAGGAAAAAAATCAATATCATTATCCATAATTTTATTCGTACACCACCTATCCCAGGCATGAAAAATATTTACACCTTAATAAAAATAAAATTTAAAACACAAAGGCGAATATTCTTACCCGCAACATTTATATTCTTTAGTCATTTTGCGCCCTTCTTCCACGAGTAGGTTGAACTAGATTTGTTTATGAATGAATTACAAATTGTAAAAGATATGGACAATAAAGAGATAATCGAAAATTTTTACCAGGCATTCGCATCTAAGGACATTGAAAAAATGCTTAGCTATTATGCTGATGATATACATTTTTATGATCCTGCTTTTGGCAAACTGGAAGGAGCAGACGTAAAGAATATGTGGCGAATGTTGAATGAACGCAGCAAAGGTAACCTGATAATAACTTTTAAAAATGTAAGAGCCAATGTAAAAACAGGGACCGCCGAATGGCAGGCTGAATACAATTACCGGATAACAGGGCGGAAAGTGACCAATAAAATTTCCGCCGAATTTGAATTTAAAGACGGGAAAATTATCAGCCATACCGACAATTTCGATATTTGGGAATGGTGTAAGCAGGCATTGGGCTGGCAAGGCTACCTCCTTGGATGGACATCATTCATGCAAAATAAAATACGAGAAAAAACGAATCATTTATTGAACGATTATAAGAATAAAATCAAGACTCCCTGAAACACGATTCAATTATTTATTCTAATATTATTTTCCGGCTAAGGTTTATAACACCTTGTTGCAGATGCAGAAAGTATATTCCAATTGGAAGGCCGGAAAGGTCAACGATAATTTTCATTTCTTCCTGCACATTCCTGAGGATGATTTCTTTCACTGATTTTCCATTACAATCATAAATTAAAACTGAGCCGCTTAAAATTCCTGAGGAATGATATTGGATTTGCAATTGTGAAGCGCATGGATTAGGGAAAATACGAAGGGCTTCGGAATTTTCTGCCTTCTTACTTATCCCTACAGCCCTACTCGAACGGTCAAGGTAATAAGCATAATAACTTGGAGAACCTCCGCTGCTGATATGTGTATAATTTAAAACCGGGACATGGATGCCCGGTACATACCAGGTATAGCCACTCAGGGTTGCCGTTCCTACATTGAATCCTGATGGGCTGTAATCAGTGATAGTTTCAAGTACTGCCACACGTATGGTATTGGTAAATATGGTGCCGCCGGGAAGTATCAGGGTACCGGTTCCATCTGCAGTGAGATTGATTTTTCCTTTAGAATAGCCGGAACCTGTGGGCATGGTTTTAAAGCTATCAGTAAACGAGCTATTATAGCTAAAAGGAAAGCTCATAACTTTTTCCGGATCGTTATATTTTGAATAGCTTTTATTATTGATGGAAACGCCTAAAAAGCTGATGCCATTATTGTCGGAAGAGTAAAATTTATAATTGCCGCTTCCACCATTTTTCAAAGCAAAAGTAGCGGATGGATAAGCCGTATCTAATCCTGTAGAGCTTACTGTAACGTATTCCATCAGTGAATGTGAAATTGAATCTAATCCTGAAAAATTCCAGGTTTGACCGCTACCTGAATTGCCGGGACTAAAGGTCAGGCCGCTGAAATCGTTATAACCATATTTGTCTCCGGGTCTCGGATTAAAATTAGAAAAATTTAATTCGGTTTGTGAATTTATTTTGATGATGCAAATCAATAATACGACCAGTATAGATAACTTCTTCATGGGATTTATTTTTTTTATCAATTTTATTTTTCCAGACAAAGATAATTCTAAAAAATGATTTTTAGAAAAGGAACACTTATTAAAACGAACCTGTGATAAGGTATATATTTCATGTCATTAAGATTACGGTTTTAATACAGGAACCACAAAGAATGCCTAAGAATACACACGAAGAATACAAAAGAAAATGCAATATTGTATTCTCTTTTGTATTCTTCCTGAATTCATCTTTTGTATTCTTTGTGGTTCCTGTATTTCAGCAGATTTCCTTAAATAACATTTTAATTGTTCTGATTGAAGTATTTTCACCTACTCATCTCATCAAATTAAGATAGAAAAGATTATGCCTAAGAATTCATTCACTGTTATCTTCCTGTTCCTTTCACTGTATTGGTTCTCTTGCAATAACCCGGCAGCAAGCCCCGCTGAAAACACAAAAGTGCCTGAACACGCGTCTCCTGACCAGCCAAAAGAAAATGACACTATAATTTTTGTCAAAGCCAAATTCGTTGAATTCAAACTGGCGGATGCTTCACATTATATTTTTGAAGATGAAAAAGGCGTAGTTTACGATTTTGGAGGCAACGATGCTAGCCATGAAATGTTTGCCGCAAAATTACCCGTGAATAAATCCAACGAGCAAAACCAGGGCTGGACCTCGAATAAAGAAATGCAGGGAAAATGGTTTGATATAAAATACAAATTTAAAACCCAGCCTCAATATACCGATGGGCCTATGATGCAGGTGCCGGTGATGATTGAAGTGAAAGCTTCGGAGTAATAGAAAAGGGGGCTTAATGACAATGGAGCCCGCTAATTATTACGACGGAAATACCAGATACCAGCGAAAGCAAGCCTTCTGGTAAGCCGGAGGACACCAAATTTCCATGCATCCAAAGCCCGGTGAAATTTCAACGGTCGCCATTTTGATTTTCCTTAAATTTGCATTAAATAAATAATTGCCATGCGTCGTCATAAAATCTATACCCTCCTGCTTATTTTTATTATTGCTGTATCCTGCCACAAAAAAGATTCCGTAGTGAATGGCAGCGTGACCCCCAATAATTTCCTCTCCGATCAAAAGTATGATAAGCTGATTGTTGAAATACTTTATGTGAATGGCTTTCAACCCACCACAGCCACAGTTGATAACCTGAAAGCTTTTCTGTCGCAACGACTGAATAAATCAGGAGGCATAACAATTATTCAAACACCTGTTTCTTCCCCTGGAAATTCTTCTTATTCCCTGGATGCCATTAAGAACACAGAGAATGCTTTTAGAACTCAGAATACTAACGGAACTACGCTTACCGCCTGCTTCTTTTTTGCCGATGCCGACTATGCCTCGAATAGCGGGAGCTCCAAAGTTTTAGGTATCGCATATGGAAACTCGTCCATGTGCATCTTCGAAAAAACAATCAGGGAATTCTCCGGCGGACTCACACAGCCTTCGGCAACAACATTAGAAACAACCGTGATACTCCATGAATTCGGTCATATATTAGGATTGGTGAACAATGGCACCCCGATGCAGGCACAGCACCAGGATGCAGCGAATGGGAAGCACTGTGATGATAAAAATTGTTTGATGTACTGGAGCGTCGAAACTTCTGATGTGGTAGCAAATATACTAGGGTCAAATATTCCGGCATTAAATTCAAAGTGCCTGGATGACTTAAGAGCCAATGGGGGGAAATAATTTATATGAACAAAACTAAAGCTGTTTTTTCATGGAGCGGGGGTAAAGATTCTGCTTACTGCCTGCACAAGATTTTATCGGAAAATATTTATGAGGTAAAATATTTATTGACCACCGTGAATGAAGAATTTAAAAGAATCTCTATGCACGGGGTAAGAGAAGAATTGCTTGACAGGCAGGCAGAAGCCATTGGCATACCGCTGATAAAAGTATGGATTGGTGAAGGCACCAATGATGAATATGAAAAGCAAATGGAGGCAGCCTTGATTAAATTGAAAGAAGAAGGAATAAACAATGTTATTTTCGGGGATATTTTTTTGGAGGACCTCCGTGTTTATCGTGAGCAGAACCTTTCCAAACTCAATATGCACGGTGTATTTCCATTATGGAGAATGGATACTAAAGCCCTACTTTTTGATTTTATCCAAAAAGGTTTTAAATCAATAATTTGCTGCACCAACGATGCCTTTTTAGGCAAAGCATGGGCAGGCAGGGAAATAGATGGGGGCTTCCTTAATGATTTGCCGGCTACTGTGGATCCTTGCGGTGAAAATGGAGAATACCATACTTTTTGTTATGAAGGCCCTGTTTTCAGGAAGAAAATTAATTTTCTCCACGGCGAAAAAATTTACAGACCATTGCAAATAAAAACTTCTGATTGTACTCTTCCCGCAGAAAAAAATACCCATGGGTTTTGGTTTTATGATCTCCTGCCTTTGACTGAACAAAATCAAAAATAACTTTCTAATCGCAGCATGCGTCTCGATAATAAAATAAATATCCTTGCGATCTCCGGCAGTCTGAGGAAAAACTCATCCAAGACTGCGATTTTAAAATCCATGGAAACCTGGACTGAATTTAATATTGATTTTAAAATTTATGAAGGCATCGGCATGCTTCCGCATTTTAACCCGGAAATGGAAGAAGGAACAATAGTAGTAAACGAGTTCAGAAAATATCTTAAAGAAGCGGATGGCGTAATTATTTGCACCCCGGAATATGCTTTCGGTGTACCCGGTGTTTTAAAAAATGCATTGGACTGGCTTGTTTCTTCCGGCGAATTGAATGAAAAACCCGTAATGGCAATCAGCGCCTCACCATTGCCTTCCGGTGGTGACAGGGCACTCGCTTCATTGATGCACACGCTCTCGGCTCTGGGAACCCGAATGGATGAAAAATCTTCTTTGGGCATTCCTGCCATAAGCAAAAAAATAAATGAAGCAGGCAGGCTTGACGATTCGGAAACAATTCAAAAATTACAATCACTGCTTCGTAATCTCTTAAAATTAATTGACACTAATGAACCCGAAGAAACCCGATGGAATGAAAAGAAATAAAATATTATATCTCAATTTACCCCAGCCTATTCGCTTACCTTTGGTGCTTGTTTTTTATACCCCAAATTCGGGTAAAAAAATGAATAGTTGAACTTTGCATTAATCCATTACTAGCAAGAATTGTCTGTGGCTCATGATTAGATTTATTTACGCAATTGTTTTTAGCTTTAGTTTCTCTTTTTCTTATGCGCAAATAAATGTAAGGGGGAGAATTATTGATGAAGCAAATCAGTCCGTTGCCGGTGCTTCCGTATTCCTGTTAAATGGCCACGATTCATTAATTATTAAAGGCACTAATGTTGATTCGAATGGAATATTTATAATTGATGAATTAAACGCAAACACCACTTATCTTCTTAAAATTTTGTCGCTGGGTTATGACCCTTTGTTCCGTTCCCTTAAAATTTCAAATAGTTCGGTCACACTCGGCACGATTACTTTGGTTCAAAATACGGCCATGCTCAAACAGGTGGAGATTGATGCGAAGCTTCCCCTGGCCACACAGAATGGTGATACCACCAGCTATAATGCCAATGCATTTAAAGTAAATAAAGATGCTACCGCAGAAGACCTCGTAACAAAAATGCCCGGCGTAACTATCGTAGATGGTAAAGTTCAGGTTCAGGGTGAAGAAGTGAAGCAGGTATTGGTGGATGGTAAAGTTTTTTTTGGGGATGATGCGAACGCAGTACTGAAAAATCTTCCCGCAGAAGTGATCGAGAAGATCCAGGTATTTGATAAAAAAAGCGACCAGGCGCAGTTCACAGGCTTCGAAGATGGCAATACAACCAAGACAATAAATATCGTGACCAAGCCTCAATTCCGCAACGGTATATTCGGAAAAGCTTATGCCGGCTATGGACTTGACGACAAGTACCGCACAGGAGGGGTGGTCAATGTTTTCAAAGGAAATCGCCGCCTCACGCTTTTAGCGCAATCCAATAATATTAACGAACAAAATTTTTCTGCGGAATATCTGGTAGGCGTGAGCAGCAGTGGGGGCGGTAATCCAGGAGGTGGCGGAAACCGCGGCAGGGGCGGCAATCGGGGTGGTGGACAGGGCGGACCGGGGGGACAAAATCCTACAGATAATTTCCTGGTGAACACGCAGAATGGAATCAATACGCCTTCCTCTTTGGGTTTAAATTATTCTGATAAATGGGGTAAAAAGACGGATATTTCGGCTAGTTATTTTCTGAATAATACAAAAAATTTGTCCGCTACTTCTCTTTTGCAGCAATATGTATTAGGTACAAATAATGGCCTGGTTTATAACGAAACAAGCAATTCAAATAATACAAATACAAATAATCGTTTCAACCTGAAGCTGGAGACTAAGCGGGATTCCCAGAACTCCATTATATTTCAGCCTAAGCTCTCATTCCAGCTTAATGACGGATCTAAAACTTTATTCGGACAAAATTCAAGGAATGGGATAACACTGAGCAGCACCTCCAATAATTCTTCTTCCAATCTTTCCGGATATTCGTTGTCGTTCCCGCTACTTTACCGCCATACTTTTAATAAAAAGGGAAGAACATTTTCAATAGGCGCAACACCATCACTAACAAAAAATAATGGAGACAATACACTATATACAGTGAATACTTATAATAATGATACCGCTATAAGTGGCGATACCATTGATCAGCATTCCACCCTGTTAAAAACGGGCCGGACCATCAGTGGAAATATTATTTATACAGAGCCATTAAGCAAGACCAGCTTTCTTTCCCTCAATTATTCAACAAGCTATACTCAAAATAATTCTTCCAAAAAAACTTATGATAAAGAAAGCGTTTCAAATGAATATTCTAATTTAGATACCTTATTAACCTCTGGGTTTAGAAACCAATATCAAACGCAATCGGCAGGATTAGGCTATAGGTTTCAAAAAGAAAAAATTAATCTCACGCTTGGTGCAGCCTATCAATGGGCGCTGTTGATTAAGGCACAGGAAATTCCATCTGTTTATACCCTGAGTAAAACATTTCAGTCTGTATTACCTTCAGCGCATTTCCAATATAAGTTTACACCGCAAAAAAATCTTAGGGTTTTTTACCGAACCAGCAATAACGCACCTAGTATTGATCAGCTTCAGGATGTCATCAATAACTCCAATTCCTTACAGCTAAGCACGGGTAATCCTGATCTAAAACAAGACTTCCAGCAGAATTTAAATATCCGCTATTCATCAGTGAATACGAAAAAAGCAAATTCATTCTTTGCCCTATTGGCAGGAAATTATTCCATGAATTATATTGGGAACAGCGTGATTATTGCAAGCAATGATACGGTGGTATACAATAAAGTGTTTCTGCCACGCGGCTCTCAGATACAGCGCCCTGTAAACCTGGACGGTTATTACTCGATTCGTTCTTTTGTGAATTATACATTCCCTCTTTTGAAAATAAAATCCAATTTTAGTATCAATGCTTCTGCGATTTATAATCGCGTTCCCGGCTTGATAAATGAGCAAACCAATTATGCCAATACTGCAACAGAAGCGCTGGGACTGGTTTTAAGCAGCAATATAAGTGAGAAATTGGATTTCTCTATATCTTCCAATTCTTCTTACAGCAATATCATCAATACATTACAAACCAGTTCCAATGACAATTATTTTTCTCAGAATTCTAAAATAAAAATTACGGCCAGCCCCACAAAATCAATTGTGCTTGTAAGTGAATATTCCAATCAGAGGTATTCAGGCTTAAACCGCGGCTACAATCAATCCATCACTTTGTGGAATGCAGGAATAGGATATAAATTCTTAAAGAACAAACAGGCTGAATTTCGCCTCACTGTTTACGATATCCTGAATCAAAACAATAGCATCCAGCGCACCAATACCGAAAGCTATACCCAGGATCTGCAAACTAATGTGCTCAACCGTTATTATTTGATCACATTCACTTACAATTTCAAAAAATATTTTGGCCCAAAGCCAGGAGATAAAGCTAAGAAGCGTTAGTGAAAAAGTGGCTAGAGACCGTAAATAAAATTATCGCGCTTAAGAAAATTATTCAATCAATCCAGAAACTATCTGGCTCTATTTACGCGGTATTCGGAAATCATACCAGTACAGTATAATTGTATTCCCATTCTTTAATTCTTTAATTCTTAATTTCTTCATTCCTTCATTCCTTCATTCTTTCATTCTTTATTCCCCTACCTTTGTCTTCTTGAAAAAATCAATTATAATTATTGGAAGCGGCCCCTCTGCCCTGATGCTGGCTGGAATGCTGGATGAAAGGGCGTATGATATTACTGTTTTTGAAAAGAATTTTGCTCCTGCACGCAAGTTCCTCGTGGCAGGTGATGGGGGCTTTAACCTTACCCATTCCGAGCCTTTAGAGCAATTCATTAGCAGGTATACTCCAACCCGGTTTTTAGAAAAAAGTTTGCGCGCATTTTCTAATTATGAATTGCGTGATTGGCTTAAAGATATTGGAATTGAAACGTATATCGGCTCAAGCAAAAGAATATTTCCTGTCAATGGAATCAGGCCCATTGATGTTTTGAATGCCATTCTTAAAATCATTAAATATAAGGACATTCCAATAAAACCAAAAAATACATGGAAAGGTTGGACTGAAAATAATGATTTAATCATTGATCATAATTATAAAGACCATATTGTGAAAGCAGATATTGTGGTCTTTGCTTTAGGAGGCGCAAGCTGGCCGAAGAC
>JBBRJE010000105.1:0-8628 GCA_038219845.1 Bacteroidia bacterium | reverse complement strand
TTTTTTCCAAATCTGTTTTACAGCAGATATACTCAAGCCAAAAATTTCCGAGGCTTTATCCTGAGTATGAGTTCTGTTTGTTTTTTTCGCTTTTAGATAGTTTACAAGTTGTTTTCTAATGGCAGCTTGTGCTGATGGTGCTAATTTTCTTGCGTCTTGTTTTTTAAACATACGCAAAGATAAAATAAATTTTTAAATAGTACACTATTTTATGCTCTTATTAATAATATAGGATTATTAGCACAATAATTATATGGACTTAATCCAGGGTACTTTTGTTGTAATGGGTCTAAACTTAACCATTTCCCAAGTCGGCTATCATAAATTCTTGCTCCAAAATCCAGGCTATTATCATCCCCCTTCATCTCGTTGTCTTTCTCCATCCCGTTATAACCATAACGATACCCTGTGCTTGACGTTGATCGACCTTGCATTACCATTCCGAACGGATGCTGAACTAATATGGCTTTCATCTTTTACTGGTATAACTTTTAGGAGGTATCGTTTTATACAAAAGTATGTGTTTTTAGGCATAAAAGTGTAGTTTTCCCCAATAAAAAATATTTAGAAATCATGAAAAAAGAACACGAATTATTACCATTATTTGAAAAACTAATTTCTGAAAGCTACAATGGGAATCGATTAAAACCTAAGAGGAAAAGAATAAGGAAACAGTAACTATTACGAATTATCCCAACAATTATACTTTTAAAAATTATGTTATAATAAAAAAAAGGCCGCCCTTCTGAGCAGCCTTTACTTATCCCTTACGCCTTATCCCTTATGCCTTCTATTCAATCCCCAGCGCATAATATCCTTTCGTGCCATCCGGATTAATACCTTCCACCAATACCCCTCCTTTTTTGCTCACAATAGCTGTGGTAACTTCACTTACCGAACTCATATCTTTCTTATCTACCTTCAGGATAATAAACCCTTCAGGGATACCTGCATTCTTGAATTTACCGGGACCTACTTTCGTTACTTTCACGCCATTCTGCAATTCCATTTTTTGCAGCGTATTACGATCCAAGGTCGCGAACTCAGCGCCCAGCGCACGGCCGGTTTCCACGGCAGCGCTCTCTGTTATTTTTGTATTGCCCGCCTCGTTCTTCAATACTACATCGGTAGTTTTTATCACATTATCACGCAGGTAAGTGATCACCACCTTATCGCCCGGCTTGCGGCGGCTGATCTGCTCCTGTAATTCTGAAACTGAATTGATCTCAACATTATCCACCTTTAATATCACATCACCTTTATTTAATCCCGCTTCCTGCGCCGAACTGCCGTCATTGGCTTTTTCAACGAATACACCTTTCAATTCTTTGAGGTCATTTTCTTCCGCTTTCTTCGAATCTACATCGCTGATCTGGATGCCCAGGTAGCCACGTTGCACTTTACCATATTTATGCAGGTCATCGATCACTTTTTTAACAATATTCACAGGCACCGCGAATGAATATCCTTCGTAATTGCCGGTCTGTGATGCAATCGCTGTATTAATTCCTACAAGCTCACCCCGGGTGTTCACCAGCGCTCCCCCGCTATTGCCGGGGTTCACGGCGGCATCCGTTTGTATGAATGCTTCCACCGGGGCTGATCCATTGATCAATCTGATATTGCGTGCTTTGGCGCTTACAATCCCTGCCGTTACGGTAGAGGTTAAATTAAATGGATTCCCTACGGCAAGCACCCATTCTCCCACCTTCAGCTCGTCGCTATTACCATAACTCACAAAAGGTAATTTTTCCTTAGGGTCGATCTTGATCAGGGCGATATCGAAATTCGGATCGCTGCCGATCAGGGTGCCTTTATAACTTTTCTTATTGTTCAATACCACTTCAATCGTTCCTCCGCCGTCGATCACATGGTTATTTGTAACGATATAGCCATCGTCACTGAGGATCACGCCGGAGCCCGCTTTCAACGATTGTCCGGAAGGAGGCATATTAAACCCATGCTTACGGAAAAATTCCAGAGGATCGAACTGGTCCTGCTTATCTCCATCCTCCCCTTGTGCCGATTCGCTGCTGCCGCTTACCTTAATATGCACCACCGCCGGAGTAACTACCTGGGCTGCATTGATAAAATTAAGCTGGGGAACTTCTTCCCCCATGCTGGTGAAGTGGAAATTTTGTTTGGCGCCCAACTCACCCGGTTGGCTTTTATTAAATAAACCTGCTAATCCTAATGCGGAAACACCACCCAGTAGTGCTATTCCGAAGAACATTAAATACTTTCTCATGTGTTGAAATTAAAATTTTGTTAGTTTTAAACCTGAAGTAATACGCAATTTAATATAAAAAGTTACCAGCTCAGGAGAAAAAAATGTTAAGAAAGATAAATACGAGTCGTAAGTCGTAAGTCGTAAGTTGTAAGTCATAAGTCATAAGTTGTAAGTCGTAAGCGAGAATACAGGATTTCGGATATTATGTATTTACGTTATACGTTTATTCAGGATTTCGGCTATTCAGTGCAATTATGTATTTACGTTATACGTAATACTTTATACGTAATACGATATACGTAATACGTTTATTCAGGATTTCGGAACGCTTCTTTTCCCGTACAATTTACCTTTCTTTGCCCAAAGATATAAATGGCTCGTAAACGACATTATACAGATACGGAAATACTGCAGGAGATACGCGCAGGAAACCAGCAGATATTGATTTACCTGTTTGAAGAGAACTATTCAAGCATCAAGAAATATGTATTGTCGAACAGTGGTTCAATAGATGATGTGGATGATGTTTTGCAGGAAGCCGTGATTATTGTGTGGCAGAACTCGGCCAAGCCCGAATTCATGCTGTCCTCGGCGCTGAATACTTATATCTATGCCATAGTTAAAAATTTATGGCTGAAGACCTTAAAGAAAAAACAACGGATAGTAAATATCCAGGATAATGAATATGATAATTTAAACCCGGTAACGCAGGGGGCTTCCGAGTTCGACCGTAAGGTACTGCTTAAATGCATGGACGAAGTAGGGGAGACTTGCAAACAGCTTTTATCGTATTATTATTTTGATGGATACAATATGACTCAGATTGGTGATCTGCTGGGATTTAATAATGCAGACACCGTAAAAGCCAAAAAATACCAATGCTTGAAACGCTTACAGGATATAATAAAACAACGATTTGGTAAACACGATTTATAAACCTTTACATGGAAACCGATAATAATATAGAATTGCTTGAAGCCTATGTGAATGGCACGCTTACACCCGCCCAGCAATTGCAGGTGGAAGCCAGGCTGGGCAATGATGCCGCATTCAGGCACGATTATGAATTTTATCAGCTTATGATTTCGGCCATAACCGAGAATCGCAGGACCGAACTGAAATCTTTTATAAGCAAGAATGTAAAAGTAAAGCCCGCACTCTTCTTCAAAACACCTACCTTTTATGCCGCGGCAGCAGCTTCCGTATTACTATGTGTCATCTCCTATTTTGTGGTATATCAAAAGCTTACCGAACAAAAAAATATTTCCCAAAATCAAACAGAGCAACCAGGAATTGAAAAGCCTATCGTACCCGGCCAGGATTCGGCGGTGCCTGTAGCTGAAAATAATACAGGAAAAAAACCTTCCCCAGGGAATACCCCCCCAACGGAAACAAAAAAGGAGGAAGCGGTGAGTAGCACTACAGAGGTTAAGGATGATAACAGCCTGGTAAGAGATGCGATGTCGAAAGGAAAAAATAATAATCCGGGCAGCATGTCGAATAAAACGGATGAAATTACCGTGGAAGCTGATAAAATGCAATTGGACACCTTCCTATCCATTAATCGTAAAATATATGTACCCAAACCCAAGCAGTACCAAACCAATGCCGATGATAAATACGCGGTGGTTACTACGGTCGACAAACGCCATCTGGAGATCCAGTTTTGGCAATCCCCAATCAATTATTCGGGTTATAAATTCAGTAAAAATTTGCTCATCATCTACGGCAATTTTGATATGACGCAGATCACCTTCCAGGAATTGAAAGATACGATTTACATGAAGTATAAGAACGACTATTATAAATTTAATACCAGCGAAATTTATGCAGGCATGAAAAAAGAAACTGATGCGAAAATTATCGCCGACCTTGAATTGAAAGGGAAATAATTTTATTATCATTGCCTGACAACCCGTATCGATAACCCTTACCAAAAATCAAATTTCCATGTCAACCATCTTTACTAAAATTATTAAAGGAGAGATTCCGTCGTTTAAGATTGCAGAAGATGAAAATTATATCGCGATCCTCGACGTTTTCCCGTTAAAAAGAGGGCATGCCCTGGTGATACCTAAAATTGAAAACGATTATATATTTGATCTGGATGATGATCGCCTGGCCGGGCTGATGGTATTCGCCAAAAAGGTAGCTATAGGAATACAGCAGTCCATTCCCTGTAAACGTATTGGTATAGCTGTGATTGGGCTGGAAGTGCCCCATACGCATATTCATCTGATACCCATGGAAAATGTAAGTGATATGAATTTCTCCAATCCCAAATTAAAGCTCCCTGCCGAAGAAATGCAAAAGATTGCAGATTTGATAAGTGCGGAAATTAATTCGTAGCTTGATTTATCAATTTAGCCATAGTTTCCTCGCCACTGACGACTGACTCTAAAACGTAAACGCTACACCCCCCAGCACCGCCAATTTATACACGGGGTAATTTGCCCAACGCCTATAGGCCTGGTTCGTTAAATTACTGCCATTAACAAAGATGGCAATCATTTTATTATAGCGGTATTCCAATGATAAATTCAGATCGATGACCGCCGGTAATTTTATAGCAGCACTATCAAGCACATTATTATTTGCATCCCTGTGTTCGATATTTTTTCCGTATCGCTCTCCAAGGTAATAGGTCGTAAGTTTTGCAGTGAATTTATTATTGTAATTATACATTAGATTGAGCTTGGCATCGATATCCGGCATATTCCAGTAATACGCCTGGGTTCCCGGCTTATAATTATGATAAGAAACTTCCAGCGTGGATTTGAACTGTTCTCCCCATTGCATCTGCAATGTGCCTTTCACGTTGAAGATATCGATATTATCATAGATCACCTTATACTTTCGCAATGGTGTTGTATCACATAAATAGAAAGGCATATTCAGGTAGTTTGCAAAGTCAGCCTCTACGCCAACGCCCACTTTGCTACCAATGCTGCCCCATAAGCCCCCGAATAATTTCACCTTCATATTGCTGTGCTGCAATTGGATGGCAGTATCGAGAAAAGGGTTTTGCTTTAGCAGGTAAGCATAGGTGTTTTGCAGCACGCCGCCATCAATTCCAAGATGTCCGTTTAATTTATTTTCAATGATCTTAACTTTAAAATCGGCATAAGGATAAAAATAAAGTTTGCCTCCTGCCGAATCATTAAAAAGGGTGCTATTGAAGCCCACATTCAGCACCAGGCGCCCATAGTCGAGAAGCCACCGGGGGTTGAGATCCACAAATAGCCGGCGGTATTTCATGGTGTCTTTTGCAAATGTTGTGGTGGCAATGCTTAAAGGTATAGTAAGCAGGTGGGACCGCACCAGTTTTTTGAGCTCGGCCTTAACCGCGAAATAATTTTCTTTATTGCCATAATGATCATTCTGGAAATAATAATCAACGCCCGCTCCGAAGCCTATATCATTTTTTGTTTTGCCCAGCTTCTCAAATGAGGTTCCCAGATTGAAATTATTATAGATATTTTTTGTGCTGTCGATATCATACTTAGCGCTGTCGGGGTTGAAGCCATACCAGTTGATGCGGTTGCGGTCGTAACCTGCATAGGCATTCACCTTGCTTCGTGAATTTAAATTATAGGTGAAATGACCGCGAACTTTATTATCGCTGAACACCTGGTTCTTTGGTTTGTATTCGCCACCTAAATAATTATATCGAATGCCATAATCGAGGTTTTTTGAACGTGTATTATGAAAATATGTTTCAAGCAAGCCGAGATTATACATCCCGTAGCCTATCTTGGTATAGTTGCCATACAGCCGTTCCATTTCCTTCGAATTGTATGACTGCGGGCGCGCAGGAATAATTTCAGGTTTGGTTTTATATTCTTTATCCTCCACCGAATAGGTTAGTGTAGGCGGGTTTAATTTCGGCGGATCGATTTCGGGGTTATAGTCTTTCTTCACCGCATCTTTGGCAATCTCGTTATGCTCGCCTACTACAATGATTGTTTCATTATTAAGCGTTGTATCCTGCCCATAAGCGAAGGTGCCGGTAAAAAAAACCAGCATCACCATTACAAACTGTATTATATATATTCTCTTTAACATGTTCAATCGTTATTATTTTCCTTCAATATCTTTAATCTTCTGTAACGCCAGGCCTTTAATTTCAGCATCGTCCGAATTGTCGGCAACGCTTTGATAGGTAGCCCTGGCCTGGAAATAATCATTTTGCGATACATAGCTGTCACCCAAAACAATATAGGCTTTCGCAACCCAGATATCATAAGATGCAAACTGGTCGTTCATCTCCAGCACTGTTTTTTTACATCCTTTATAATCTTTATTCATATATTGAATAAGGGCAATACTATATTTTGCTTCCGCTCCCATCACATTTTTTGAGGCCTTCACCACATTCACGAATTCATCCTGTGCTTTACTGAGTTCATTCGTGCTTAAATAAATTCTTCCGAGGTATAAATGCGCTTCTGTTTTCTGGTCGGCGGTGGCTTTATCAAAATTAATAAGCTTCTTACAGGCATCTAATGTTTCCTGCTTCTTGCCCAGGTTATTGGCGCTTCGCATCTGCCCCAGGTAAGCGATGACAAGGTTCTCCTTGCCGTTGGCATATTTCTCAAACTCGATATAATATTTCAGGGCTTTCTCAAATTCCTTATTATTATAACAGATATAGGCGGCATTACGGTAGCTCCTTTCAAGGTAGTCAGTCCTGTTGGATGTCATCAGGAATTCGTAAGCTTTGAGCGCCTTGTCGTATACTTTTTCTTTATAAGCGCAGTCGGCCAGATAATAATTCGCCTTCACAATAAATTCGCCGTTGGGAAACTTGTTCACGTAGTTTTCAAAATCACCGATGCTTACCTTGCAATCGCCTTTAGCCAGGCGGTTGATGGCCGCCTCATAGGTTATCGAGTCCTCCTCCGAACTGCTGTAGTTTCCCTGGGATTTTAAATAGTTAATTAATCCCTCCCCGTCTCCGTTAGCCACATAAATTTCTTTGATTCCATCCAATGCAACCTTGGCTTCATCCGATCCTTTATAATGCTCCACTACAAACTTAAATTCATTTAATGCCTCTGTTCGGTTATTTACATTATTATAGGCTGTGCCCAGGTTCAGATGCGCTTTAGAAAGCAATGGACTTGTCTTATGGTGCTCAATGAGGTATTCATAAGCCTTGATGGCATTGTCGAACTGACCTTGCTGGTTGCGGGTGGAGGCAATCTCAAAGATCGCATCGTCATTCAGGTCGCTCGAAGGATATTCAGCTGCGATACGCTTTAATGATTTTACTTTTTCTTCCGGCTTATTCTGAAGTCCTAAAATAATGCCCCGCTGGAATAAGGCATAGTCGGAAGAAGTGGAGCGTTTGGAGATCACATAATCATAATTATCGAGGGCGTCATTATAATGCTTAAGGATGAAATTGCAATCGGCGCTGCGCATATGGGCATCAAGGTATATTTCCGGTGTCTTGTCATAGTAATTATCAATTTCAAGATATTGTTTAAATTTTGTAAGTGAAGTGGCGTAATCTCTTTTTTGAAAATAACAGTAAGCCAGGTTATAGTAGGAATTATTGCCGAATACAGTGCGCTGGGCTTCCGCGATAGACTGGAATTTCCTGATATTGCTGATGGCGTCATCATATTGGTTGTTTTTATAATCAATTTCCCCCAGGTAATAATAGCAATAGGCTTTGATGGTTTTATCATAGTCGTAATCAAGCGATTTATGAAAATAGTTCTGGGCTTCTTTATAACTTTTATCACGAAATAATTCCTGTGCCCTGTAAAAGGTTAATTTCTGATAGGCTTGTTTCAATGCCAGGTTTTTGGTTTTTATACTTTCAATGAGTGTGATGGCATCCTTATAATTTTTGGTGGTAAGGAATAGCTGGCTTAGCAAGCCTTTCGCTTCATCGGTATTGTCGCTGTTGGGATATTCTTCTATATATTGCTGCAAGGCTTTTACTGCATCATTTTGAAATGATAATTCATAGGATAGCTTAGCATAATTAAATAATGATTTCTCTTTTACCCGGGCATCGAAATTTAATTTAGAAGTATTTAAAAAAGCGATCCTTGCATTTTCTTTTTTGTTGAGTGCGATGAAACAATTTGCCATAATGAAATTCACCGTTTGGCTCATTTCGCTGGTGCCGCTGCTTACCTTGCTCAGCTCCGGGTAAGCCTTATCGTAATTCTTATTCTTGAAATAAGTATAGCCCAGCTCAAAATGATCTTCATCCAACAGGTCGGCGCCGCTGCTATGATGCTGTTCCAGCAGGGGTTGTGCTTTTGCATAATTGCCCAGCTGGTAATAGGATTTGCCTACATAGGATTGAATATCTCTTTTTACTTTTTCATTGGTTATTGTATCGGCATACTTTATCACTTCATTATATTTCCCCTGGG
>JBBRJE010000104.1:0-8647 GCA_038219845.1 Bacteroidia bacterium | reverse complement strand
ATATATTTCCTTTGATATTAATTTCAAGGGTGTATATCACGTTTTGTTTTATCAATTGTGTTCCTTTATAAAAAAAATTGTACCGGCAATACAACCTGTCGAATACACTGTCGAGTTTTAAAATATCGATACCCGACAGGCTGCTTAAGGTAACTGCGGCATTCCGTATCACCATATTCGCGGTGTTGGTGTTCGCCGTTAAAAAAGGCTGGGTATAGTTCAGGTAAAGTTTTGGAATGGAGTCAGGCTCAAGCAGGCATTGTATGCTTGGTTTTGAAGTATACTGGCCTTGTTTTATGGGAATGCTTTTCTCACAGGCGCAGAAAAACAAAATGCTGAAAACGGATAAATATAATTTTGATTTCATGCCGGTTAAAATTTAAAATTATAACTGATGCTTGGAATTATGGGCAATAATGAAACCTGCACAGCCTGTGGTATTTTGGTCACGGCATCCACGGTAAGGTAAACAAAATAGGGGTTTAAACGGCTGTAAACATTATATGCTCCGAAAGAAAGTTCACTATCATATCCCCATTTCTCATACCGGTGTTTTCTTTTATAAGAGGCGTTAATATCAAGGCGGTGATAAGATCTTAGTCTTGCATTATTTCTCGAGGTGTAATCATAAAAATAACCATCATACAAAGATCCATCCTGGGATACCGGGACCAACCCCGAAGGTATTGTAAATGCATTGCCGGTATGAAAAACAAAATCGGCGGAAATGGTCCAGTGCGTATTAATATCGTAGGTTCCCACTACAGCGATATTATGTCGCCTGTCGTAAGCAAATGGGAAAGGCTTGCCAAGGTTCAATGCTTGAAATGTCTGAGTGGTTTTAGATAAAGTGTAACTTATCCATCCTGTTAATCTCCCGGTATTCTTCCTGATAAAAAATTCAGCCCCATATGAATTACCTTTACCAAAGGTAAGAGCATCTTCGATATTGCTAACGAGGGTAAGCTGGGTACCTTCTTTGAACAGCACCTGGTTTTGCATTGTCTTATAATATAACTCTACGCTTGTTTCAATTAAATTGTTCTTGAAATTCTTAAAATATCCAAGCGCGTATTGCTCACTCCGCTGGGGTTTCACGATATTGCTGCTCGAAATCCATATATCCGTGGGCAAGCTGGCAGTGCTGTTGGGAACAAGGTGCAGGAACTGGTGCATCACAGTATACGAAGCTTTTATGGAAGATGTTTTTTCAATCGAAAATTTTGTCGTTACCCTTGGTTCATACAAAAGATAAGCTGAATTGTTGGTGAAAAAATAGGGAATCCTTACTCCGTAATTGATGCTGAATATTTCGTTGGCATCCCATTCATGGCTAATATAAAAGGCCATTTCATTACTGTATTTTCTAGGGATGCTATCTTTATTAATAACCATCCGTTGGCCTTTCTTTGGAATACTTGCGGAGTAAGAAGCAGGATACAGGGTATGATAAAAATACGAGGCTCCGAATTTTATCATACTGCGGGAATTGGGGATATAGGTGAAATCGGTTTTGCCATTTACGTCGTTTACGGCAGTGTAAAGCAGGGCATAATACTTTCCTTGTGTGGTGCCTAATCCAAGATGGTATTGATTAACAATTGCTGAAGTGTTACAGAACAATTTACTTCCGAACAAATGTGTCCAGCGCAATGTGGCTGTGGTGTTGCCAAAACCAATATCATAATTCAGGCTGTTGGCTCCGGTATAGGCCCCGTAATCATTGCCTTTAAAGGCGCTCAGAAAGATCCTGTCGTTCTTTCCCAATTCAAAATTTAACTTTGCATTTAAATCATAAAATTTATACGTGGTGCCTTTATTATTTGCCGGCAAAAAGGGTTTTACAATTAAATCAAGATAACTTCGCCTGGCAGAAATAATAAACGATGAATTGTTTTTTTTGATAGGCCCCTGTAAAGTGATATTGCTTGAAAGCAGTCCTATCCCTCCTTCCACTTCATATTTTTCTTTATTACCATCTTTCATGGTGATATCAAGTATAGACGATAATCGCCCCCCGTATTTCGCAGGAAAGCCTCCCTTAATAAGCTGCACATTGTTTAATGCATTTACATTGAATGTGCTGAATATCCCGAACAAGTGGTTCGGATTATATACAGTCGCTTCATCCAGTTGCACCAGGTTCTGATCGGTGTTTCCACCACGAACAAAGAAGCCGGTGGTGCCTTCCTGGGCCTGTTGTACGCCGGGCAACAACTGTATGATCTTTAATATATCCCTTTCGCCTGCCAGTACCGGCAAATTTTTGATTTCCCGCATAGGCACGTCTATCACGCCCATCACAGGCTTGCTTACATTGTTGTTGTTTTTTGCAGTTGAGATTTCCACTTCATTAAGTGTGGAAGCAGATTCTAAAAAAAAATCGAGACGAAGATCCCTGGTGAGCAGGATCTTTTTAGCCTGGGGCTTATACCCAACGTAAGAAATGATAATGTTTAAAGTGTCTTTTGCGTTCAGAGTCAAAGAAAAATACCCGTACTCATTCACACTAGTCCCTTTATTTTGCACTGTCTCATATACTATGGATCCAATAAGGGATTCCTTCGACGACGCGTCTCTTACATACCCGCTAATGGTATATCGTTGTGCAACTATGGGAGAGGATAAACAAAGTGAAAAAGCAAAAACAAAAATATTTTTTTTATAAAAGCAATGCATCAATGTAACAAGGTATTAAAAAAGGGACATAACCTATGCCCCTTTGAATAATGAATATTTCTGAACAGATTTACTTCGCTAAGCTTCCATCGGTATTGAAAATGATCTCTTTCTTTTTCATTCCATCCTTATACTCCACTTCATACAGAGTGATATTGCCGGTCTTCACTATTTTAGAGGCTTCGGTAGCCTTCTTATTTACTTGCTTTTCGAAGGCTGTTTTTACAGCATCGGGTAAAGTGCTATACGCTACTTCCATCTCTGTTTCCATCCAGGTACCGTCTTCCTTGAAATTAGCAGAGTATTCCATTTTATCCATGAGGAAATTGGCCTCGTATTCGGTGGCATTTTCTTTTTCCCATTTTACTTTGGTGGCCGTTGGAAATTTTTTCTGGAATGCATCAACTACTGCCTGAGGCGGCACTAAACCCGTTGCGGCGAAAATTGTTCCCGTTGTAAATAATATTACAAATGCAATGATTAATGATTTATACATAATGGTTTTAAATTTGATTAAATGATTTTAAAATGTAATAATAGTAGCAGATTAGTCTTCATGATCTTTAAGCTCGCATTCACATCCATTCTCTTCATCCTGGTGATTTCCTTTTTGATCATGTTCTTCTATTTCTTCTTTGACAAAACTTCCGTTATTATCGAATAATGCTTTTGTTTCAACCCCATTAGAAGTAAAAGCGGCGCAGAATCCGGTATTATCCTTATTGAACCAGATAGTTGCCGAAGCCCCCGGATATTTCGTGGAGAAGGCATTCGTGATTGCCACCGGAACTTGTTCTGGTGCAACAACAGGGCAAAGAGTTTTCTTTTCTTCCCTATCAAAAGGATTTAAATTACTTAGTTTTTCGCAAGAAGCGAGGGAGATCATTACAATCACCAAAAAGCTTAATTTTTTCATGATTCAAAGGTGCAATTTAATTCTATTGCAAAACTGTATTTTTAGAAGATTTTACTCAATCGTTGAATTGAAGTGTAAATGAATGTCTGTTTACGGAATAATCATAGCGCAATACCCGTCCGCTTACCTGCACTCAGCTTGACAAAACCCATCAGTAACGCTGGATGACACGAGCAAATATAAAATTCAAACTCACCTACCATCCAATAAAGAATTATTTTTTATTGTACAAAATACATCTCCGTCATCCCTTTATTTTTCACTCCAATTTTCCCACGATGTACGCAGTGAAAATTATCTTTCACCATATTGTAGGTAGCACCGCTGATATTTATCTTTCCCGGCTCACTGCTACTCTGCATACGGCTTGCGAGGTTTACCGTATCTCCCCAGATATCGTATGCGAATTTTCGATTGCCTACAATACCGGCTACCACAGGGCCGCTGTTTATCCCTATCCGTATCTCAAATAAGCCACCCTCTTCTTTTCTCTTGTTCACAAAGGCCATTATTTCTATTGCGGCGCTTACCGTGTTTTGTGAATGCGTGAGGTGAATATTGGGAAGGCCGCACACAGCAAGGTAAGCATCCCCAATGGTTTTTATTTTTTCAAGCCCATGACGCTCGGTGATCTCATCGAAAGTCTTAAAATAAAGATCAATTTCTTCCACGAGCTGCTTGGGCGTTAATGTCTCACTGATGCCGGTGAAATTCACAAAATCGGTGAAGATCACGGTGACACTTTCATACAGTCTCGGCTCGCTTTTCCCTTTTTCCTTTAACTCATTGGCTACCTCATTCGGGAGGATATTCAATAGCAGGTCTTCCGACTTTTGTTTCTCATCATCAAGCTGACGATATAGGTTGGCATTATCAATGGCCACGGATACATAGGAAGAAAGGGAACGTGCAAAATCGAGATGAAAATCATTGAAGGAATTTTTCGTTCCGCATAAAACAGAAACAGCGCCAATCATTTTATTGGTCAGGCCTAGAGGAATGGCGATAACCGATTCCACCGCTTTGCCATTACGCATCATCAAAGGTTTAAAAACATACTGCGCATAATCATTCGTGGCCTCATTCAAATAAACCTCCTTATTATTATCATAGCTCCAGTTAAGTATATTATCCTTATCATCATACCATTCTTTTTCTATGATATTCGTGATCTTTCCGTTGAACACATTAAAATAATTCCTGGTTCCATCTTGCATTATTAAAATATTAAGTTCCTCAGCCACCATGCTCGAATTAATAAACTTATACAGCTTCAATGCAATATCGTTGATATTAAGGCAGGAGGTGATCTGTCTGCCGATATCCGTGAGGAGGTTTAGCTGTAATAATGAATCCTCGAAATCATGGATGCGTAAATCGAGTTCCTGCTTTTCTAATTTGACCCATGAAAGCGCTTCAATTTCTTTTCGGTAATTTATCAGCTTTTCCCCCAGCACATTAAAGTTGAGGGCTATTGATGAGGCCGCATCATCACCGTTCATCTCAACCTTTACCAATTCGTTGGCCTTTATTGCGAAGCCCGTTTTTTCCTTCAATTCTATGATGCGCCGCTTTCCGGAAACGAATAAAAAAAGGATGACACCAGAAGTAAGAAACAGCAATGCACCGGCAATAATAAGAATAGGTGGGGACATGATTACTTTTTTTAATTCGCTAAAATATATTTTATTTGCTTAAATCCAATAGCTGCCTTTCATGGAAAAAAAGTTGTTCAATCCTTTTCCGGGTCTTCGTCCTTTTCAAAAAAACGAATCGAATCTTTTTTTCGGCAGAGAAAACCATATCAAAGAAATTTTACGAAAGCTCGAAACCTACCGTTTTGTTTCTATTGTAGGGAATTCAGGAAGCGGCAAATCGTCGTTGGTGAGAGCAGGGATATTGCCTCAAATTGAACAAAAGGACAATGGCTCATGGAAGATCTGCGTGATGCGGCCCGGCAAAAATCCTGTAGAAGAATTATGCCATTCACTTTTTGCTGCCGGCCTTTTCGGCAGCGCCGACGCAGAAGAGCGGCAAATGCAAATTGAAGAAAATATCAGGACTTTAGAAAAGAACAGGTTGGGATTGGTGCAGGCTGTGCGAAGCGTCCTGCTGCCGGGAGAAAAACTTCTGATCTTAGTGGATCAGTTTGAGGAGCTTTTTCGCTTCAATACTATTTACTGCGAGCAGGACAGCTTAAATGTTCCTACTCATTTCGTCGACCTTCTTTTGGGAGCTGTAGGTCAGAATGATGTTCCCATTTATATGATCATCACGGTACGCTCAGATTTTTTAGGGGACTGCGAGCGGTTCATGGGCTTGCCGGAAGCCATCAACGACGGGCAGTTTCTGATACCAAGGATGAATAACGAGGAGCTCAAGACAAGCATCACCGGGCCGGTGGATTTTGTGGATGGTAAAATATCGCCGCGCCTGGTACACCAGCTTTTGAATGAGGTAGGCAATAGCCCCGACCAGCTGCCGGTATTACAACACGCGCTGATGCGCACCTGGGAAGTATGGGAAAAAGAAAATTATCCGGCAAAGCCTGTAGACCTTGAGGAATATGAAAAAACAGGAGGGATGGCAAAAGCTTTATCCAATCATGCAGAAGAAGCCTATGCCGAGCTGAACACGGGGAAGAAAAAGAAATTGGCAGAAGCTATTTTTCAAACCATCACCCTTAAAGGGCCTGATAACAGGGGCATACGAAGGCCTACCCCCATTGCTAAAATTACCAGGATCTCCGGCAGCAGCCCGGAAGAAATTGTGGAAGTAGCCAATATTTTCCGCTGTGCCGACCGTGGTTTCCTGATGCCGCCGGCAAGCATCGTCTTAAATGAAAATAGTGTGCTTGATATTTCCCACGAGAGCCTTATGCGCGTATGGGAGCGGCTGGGAGCCTGGGTGGAGGAGGAAGCAGAATCCGCAGAAATATACCAGCGCATTTGTGAAAGCGCTTTATTATATGATAAAAATATGGCGGGGCTTTGGCGCGACCCCGACCTGCAGCTTGCCATGGAATGGAGAGAAAAAAATAATCCGACCGAAGCATGGGCGAACCAGTATAACCGGCACTTCGCACTTGCCATTCGATTTATTGATGCAAGTATTCAGGATAAAAAATTCCAAGAGGCAGAACGAAACAGGAGAAGAAACCTTACGAGGGCAGTCCTTGTTTTTTTCCTTATTACGCTAAGTGGGCTTACACTTTGGGCCTATTTGGAAAGAAATAAATCGGCAAAAAATGAAAACCTGGCGTTGGAACAGGAGGCACTGGCAAACCAGCAGAAAAAAGTAGCGGAAGAAAATTTTGAGAATGCTAAAAAAGAAAAAGCCAATGCAGAAGGAGCCCGGTCAAATGCCGAAATGCAAAAGAAATTTGCTGAACAGAATGCTATGGAAGCCGACTTACAAAAAATGAAAGCCCTACGCGCTTCCCTTAGCGCCGATGAAGCAAGGAAAGCAGCGGAACTTGATAAACAAATTGCATTGGTAGAAAAGCAAAAAGCAGAATTGCAACGACAAATCTCCGACAGCCTTTCAACGAAGGCCTCTCAATCGGAGCGGAATGCTTATGGGCTCCGCATCTTACAGATCGCAAAAAACCTCGCCATTAAATCCACACAGGCGCAGAAAGGTACCTATGCTGAAGGGGTGAAGCCTTTGCTTGCATTGCAGGCATATAAGTTCAATAAAGCCTATAAAGGAAAAGTATTCGACCCCGAAATATATTATAGCTTGTTTTTATCCTTGTGTTATATTCAGGAAAGAGGGGAATACATACACAACTATCATACTGATGAGGTGAAAACAATATGTTTTAGCCTCGACGGGAAAAATCTTGCAAGTGCCGGAAATGACGGAACAATAATTCTTGCCAATGCTTCCAATCTGCAGTCGGCGCCTAAATATTTTCTAAAGCAACCGCTCATTCTCAAAAGTATTCAGTTCAATAAAGAAGGGACAGGGATTGCTGCGATAGGAACAAGTGCGGAGAAGAATAATATTTTAATATATGAGACAGACAAACCTGCGCAAAAACCCAAACAAATCATTTTGCCCGATAATATTAATATCACATCTTTCTTATGGTATAATAAGCAGTTCTTCATCGCTGCCTCCGATATGACCATCAGAGTCATCGATGAACTTACTTCTAAAGTTGTAAAAACGTATACCCTGAATTCAAAACCTTCATCTCTTTGTTTTTGTGAAGAAAAAAAAACAATAGGGATAGGCTGTGAAAATGGCAATGTATACTTAATTCACCTTGCCGTGGGTAATGAACCGAAGTTCTTAAAAAAAATAAATGCATCAAATATTAATGCGCTCGATTTTAACGCTTCCGGTAGCCGACTGGCATGTGGCACTTACGAAGGGAATATTTATATTATCCAACCGAATAATCCGGAGCAGGAAGACCAGGTTTTTATTGCGCATTCTGCTGCGGTTTCTTCAATTAAATTCAATCCCAGTGGTGATTTTATTGCATCGTCCAGCTTCGATCATAAAATAAAATTATGGAATTTAACCCTTAAAGACGAGCAATCGGTTATTTTTCCGGAGCATGATTTCTTTGCCTATGCGGTTGCCTTTAGTCCGGATGGAAGCAGGCTGGCTTCGTGCAGCAAAGACAAAACGGTAAGGGTATATAATACGGACCAGGAAAAACTGGTCAGGCTTTTAGAATCAAAACTTAATAGGAATTTTACATCCGCCGAATGGGCGAATTTTATTGGAGCGGATATCCCGTTTGAAAAAACAATTGCGTCCAAGCAATAATTATTTTCCAGTTTCAATTATTTTTATTTCACAGGCAGCTTGCAACGGATACAGCTATCGCCCTAAAAAAAATCACACTATAAAATTTCTTATAAATCATGCCACTTTCTCTCCATAATGGATAAATAGCGAAATAATAATTTGTTTTTATTGCTTTATATTTAACTTGCACTCCAAAGCAAAAAACATAGTTGAAAATACAATGCCCGTTTTAATCAATATATCTGCTTGCCCGTTTTGTATGAATCCCAATGATGATTCACTTAT
>JBBRJE010000103.1:0-8650 GCA_038219845.1 Bacteroidia bacterium | reverse complement strand
TTTGGCCTTGAATTCAGGAGTAAATTTACGTCGTGTTTGTTTGGTCATTTGGTGTAGTAAAATTAAAGATTTTTTTAACTAAACCACTGGCCCTATTTTTGGGGAGTATTACAAACCTATTAATGATAAAGAAAAGCTGTTGATTTATGCTAAATAAGCCTGGAGATAAAGTTCGATTAAATCATATTCTGGATGCTATCATGTAAATAGAATCATATTTAATGGTGTTGAATTCATTACATTTTTGAATAACTCTATGATGAGATTCGCCTGTATAAAAAAAATGCGGATAGGGATATGGAAGCAATGGAAAACGCCTGAGAACAGCTGTAACAATCTGATGAAGTTAGGTGTTAAAAGAAGTAATGCCATCGATGGAGTTTTAGCAGAAAAGGATACTGCCTGTTCTCTGACCAATAAATATTTTGCTCGACTTGGGTACGAGGGGTTTGTCAAATACTACTATTTAAAAACTGAACATCAGCCAAAAATTTTCTAACAAACCCGCCGTATACCAGACCGGAACGTACGGTGGTGTGAGAGGACAGCGGGGGGAAATAATCCCTTGCTTCCTAATCGATTGCGAATGTGTCTTCGAGATCATTCCAATTCATTTCAACAAATATGATTCTACTTGACTGTATTCCAATTCTTATTATAATCCAAAGGTGTTATTTATTCTTGCTTTCATGACACAAAACCTTCCTAACGGAAGGTATGACCACTCATCACCATTTCTACCCACGAATTCTTCCTACGGAAGAGAATACAGTTATATCCAATCAATTGACGGATTCAGCACATCAAATTCGGAAATACCCTACTTCCAATCTGTCATTCCTTTTTAATGACCAAAGGTTGACACAATATTTTCCGGAATGCTGCGTTAATCATTTTTCCTTAGTGAACAAATACTTAATGAAAGCCATACTCAAATGATTTTTTCTTCCTTATTAATTTAAAAAATGATCCAGGCAAAATTATATTTGAGGGCACAAATTGATGCTGAATTATGGAATAATTTCATTCAACAATCGCCGCAACATATTATTTATGCCAACAGCGGCTACCTCGATTCTGTATGTCCCGGATGGTCGGCCATGATATGCATGGAAGGGGAGCATTGGCTCGGCGTAATGCCGCTGAATATATGCAGGAAATATTTCCAGACCTATTCTTTAAAGCCTTCACTGGTACAATATCTTGGTATTTTTTTCCTTAAAATGGAAGAGAAGATGCACCATCTTATTCACCGGAAAAAAATTATTATTGAAGAAATTATTCAAAACCTTCCCGATAATCTTAAATTATTCAATCATAATTTCAGCCCCGATTTTGATTATTTTATTCCTTTTCACTGGCATAAATTTGATATTAGGCCAATGCATTCCTATCATCTCCCTCTTGAAAATTCATTGGAAGTGGTCTACAATAATTTTTCCGGGAGCATTCGCAAATCTATAAGACACGCTATGAGGATCGGGTTGCAAATAATTGAAAATAACACTATAGGACCATTGATAAAATTAATGCGATCCAGAAATATTATCGATTGTCCGTCGGCCGAGCGCCTGCAAAAATTATGGAATTTCATTCTCACAATTAATGCGGGCTTTATTATTTATATTATGGATCCGGTGAGCAATGAACTTTGCTGCGGTGGCGCTTTCCTTATCGATCAGGATCGTGTGATCCTTATTGCTTCGGCGCTAGATTACCGCGGCAAAAAAGCAGGGGCCTATCCTTTGCTTGTATGGAAAGGGATTCAGATAGCGCATAGTATAGAGGGAATAAAAATTTTTGATTTTGAAGGCTCTATGATCCGCAATATAGAGGACAATACACGCGGCTTTGGCGCGAGCCCAATCGTTTACTATAATATTTCCCGTAACAATCTTTCGATTCCTTATTCAATAGGAATGTTCTTAAAGAATAAATTCAGGAGAAAAGAATCGCGTGATATTGGCGGACTACATATGGTTGCTAATGCTTAAAATGTTATGAAGCCCTTACCTTAAAAAGATCAATCCAAATTCTTTTTTCCTTAAATTCGCCCTGCATGCGGAAATTAATATTCCTTCTCCTTTTTTTTAACTCCGTAATTCACGCGCAATTGGTGAGCGTGGATTACCTGATGGGGGAGAAGCAATCAACGGTGGATGTTTATCAAAAGCCCGACAAATCCGTTCCTGCGGTGATCCTTAAAATGAGTTTTGCAGAAGATTCCATCCTGAATCCGCAGGTGGCGAAAACCTTGAAAGGCAAATCCATCGTAGAAATACACCTGGTTTACACCGAATACAGGCAAGTCACTAATTTCGACCAGCCCGAGCTGAACCGCACCCGCCTCGAAGGCCTGAAAAGGCTTGCCCCTCAGATATTCAATGCCACTAATATTAAATGGAAATTCATAGCTCAAACCGGATGTAATAACCCGGAAGAATGCCAGAAATTTTTCCATGGCTTTGTCATATTTTTTCAACAACCATCAACAAAAGAAACCGCCAAAAAGGATGCAGATTTTTTAGATGCTAATTTCAAGCCGGAACCCGTTGATACAATCTATGAAACAAAAAAGAAAAGAGTGATCGTTGATCATTATTATATTCCAAAATCGAAATGGAAGCAGAAGAAGGGCATCCATTATAAGAAGGAAGGAATATGGCACCGCAAACGCAAGAATGTTTATGATACGCTGATCGTACATAATAAGCGAATCATCTATGATTATCCTTTTAAATACTATATGACGAACAAGAAATTTTTCGCCGATAGTACAATTTTCCGAATCTTGCAGCGCAATAGCTGGTCTAAGATGCTTATGGTTACCGATGCTACCGGTAGCATGACGCAATATATTCTGCAACTCCTGGCATGGACGGCAGTAGATACGAACCTGAAGCGATTAAGAACCATCGTTGTTTTTAATGATGGCGATAATAAGCCGGACATAGCCAAGCAAATGGGAAGCACCGGGGGGATTTATTTCATCCCGCCTACTTCGCCCGAATTTGTTTTTAAAGAAATTAGAAAGGCAATGACAAAAGGGAATGGAGGAGGCGATATTCCGGAGAATGATATAGAAGCGCTGATGCGTTCGTTTGAAAATTGCAAGGAATGCGCTGAAGCCATTTTAATAGCAGATAACCTCAGTGATTGCAGGGATTTTCCTTTATTATGGAAAATAAAAAAGCCTGTTCATGTGATTCTCTGCGGCACCAAAGATGGTGTAAATACGCAGTACCTGGAGATAGCCCGGCGTACCGGCGGCTCTGTGCATACTATAGAGCAGGATATTGTGAACCTTCAGAAGCTGAATGAAGGCGACACTTTCTTTATTGGCAAGCAAAAATTCATGCTTAAGGAAGAAAAATTCGTGCTTACGAGATAGGCTCCTTAAAATCCAGGATGATTAAGGATCTGCAACAAAACCCACCCTTATCTCCCCATCCCGTTACTGTCATTTACAATATCGCTATCACTCATAGCATTAATCACCCTGTTGATAGAATCCTCGTATTTTTTTGCCCTCTCCTCATCGTTCTGACTTAAAGAATCAACTTTCAGCTGGTCAATTTTGCTCCCTGAATCATTTTGGCAGGAATAACCCAGGATCATAAGCAGGATGAATAATATTGTGGCCGGTATTGAGAAGCGGGTCATATTTGCTGTATTGAAATACAGGTTCAAATTAACAGAAATATTTTTTGAAATAACAAACTAATAAAATTACCTTTGTCCCCGAAAATTAAATATATAATTAATCAATCCACAACGTATCATGAAAGTAAAATTTTTATCAGTAGCAACTATTGTTGCCTTATTTATCGCTTCTTGCGGAGGCGTAGACAAAAAAGTAGTTGATGACATCAATAAATTCGAAGGTGACTGGACCACGATGATGAAAGATGTTAGCACAATGTCGCAAACCATGGCAACTGATGCTGCTATGGCAAAAAAAGAATGTGAAGAAGTTTGCAGTAAAGAATGCAAAGACAAGAAAATGCAGGGTGCTATGGATTCTATTAAGATGAATTGCACTATGGCTAAAGAAGGAATGTCTTCTACTATGGGTAATATGACTGCTTTTAAAGCTGACATGGACAAAGCTACTGCTGATTTCGCCGCATGGAAAGATAAAGTGATGAAAGGTGAAATTAAACCAGAACAAGCAAGCAAAGACCTGGAAGGTTACAAAACTAAAATGAATGAATCAAAAGAGCAGATGACTGCTTTTCATGATGCTTTCGAAAACAGCAAAAAAATGTGTATGGATAATGACGCTGCAGGCAAAGCCTGCTGCGAGAAAAAATAAAAAATTAAGTATTTATAAAAAGGCTGCCCGGATAAGGCAGCCTTTTTTATTTTTGTGGTATGCAAGAAATAATAAATTCATCAAAAGCGCCTGAGCCTATAGGCTTATACCCTCATGCCCGTAAGGTTGGCAACCTTCTTTTTCTTTCCGGCGTGGGCCCCCGCGAACGTGGCAATAAAAATATTCCGGGCGTGGAGCTCAATGAAGCCGGGGAGATTGTGAGCTATGATATTGAAGCCCAATGCCATAGCGTATTTCAGAATATACGCTATATACTTGAGGAGGCGGGCAGCCATTGGAACAATATCGTAGATGTCACGGTGTTTCTTACGAATATGAAAGACGATTTCAAAATATATAATAAAATTTATGCAGAATATTTCAGTGAAAATTTGCCTTGCCGTACTACCTGTGAAATAAACTGCCTGCCTACACCCATTGCGATCGAGCTAAAGATTATTGCAACAATTGATTAATTATTTTGATAATTTAATCTTTATTTTATCTTTGCCTTAAACCTGTTTATCTATTATGAAAAAATATTTTATTTTATTGATCAGTTTGCTTTGCATAACTGCCACTTTTGCCCAATCAGTTAAAACGATTTACTACGATAGCAAATGGGCAGAAGTCTCTAAAAACATGTATTACCAGTATTATCGCGAATATTACAAATCGGATAGCGGCTATGTAGTGAAAGATTATTATCGCGATGAAACCGTTCAGATGGAAGGAGTGTATGCTGATAAGAAGATGAAATCGCGTACCGGTTATTTCATTTATTATTCTCAGTACCATGGAAAATCCAGCGAAGGACGTTATGAAAATAATGTGATGGTAGGAACCTGGAAGATGTATACTAATAAAGGCAAGCTATCGTACGTCAAGAAATATGATTCGGAAGGAAAGCTTAATGGAAACTATATCTCTTATTTTGAGAACGGGGTGGTTAATTACAAATGCAAATACAAGCATGGAAAAATGAGCAACGATTCTCTTGTATCTTATGATTCGGCTTCAAATATTGTGGAGATCGCCTACTATAATGATAAAGGAAAAAGACAAGGTAAGGTGAAGAGCTATTATCCCGGGGGTAAGATTCTTAGTTCTGTAATTAATTATAATGATGACGAATGGGATGACACCTGTTTCTTTTATTATAGGAATGGTAAATTAGCTTCATGGGAAATTTATAATGAAGGTAAATACGACCGTAAAAAATGTTTTGAAGAAAATGGCGATGTCGTTGAATGCACTGAAAAAATATATGTCGGGCCTAAAATTGATGAAGAAAAAACCATTGGTGAATATTTGCAGAAGAAAGTGATCTATCCCAAGAAGGCCATTGAAGACAAGGCGGAAGGCTCTGTTAGGTTTGGCTTTCGTGTAGATACATTAGGGAATGTTTATGATCTGGTAATAGTGGAGGCTGTTCATCCTTCGTTTAAAAAGCAGATCGAAAAAGCGGTAACAGGCATGGGGAAGCTCACACCTGCTATACTGCACAATCGTAAGTTCGACGATTACCTGGAATTTAATTATACTTTTAATCTGAAAAATTAGGTGGGCAATGGGGAATTGATAATTGACAATTGACAATTAACTATGGATAATTGATAATGGAATGAATTCGATACTCCGTACTTAATACTTAATACTTAATACTTAATACTAAATACTAAATACTAAATACTAAATACTACTACCCAGTACCCTCCCAACTATTGCACGATTAACTTCTCCGTTACAGAATAAGTGGGGGTAGTAATTGTAAGATAATAGATTCCCGGGCTTTTGATAATTCCATTAATTATCTCGAAATAATTAGTATTGAAATTCTCTTTAGCTATTTCCTGGGATAAGCTATTGGTTAAGGCGTAAGTTCCTCTTTCCTCATAAGGAAGCTGAACCGATAAATCTCCCTTGCCTTGCATAAAATTTAAAGAATTGATAATTTTTATTTCATATTTATTTCTGGTTACATTCTTAATTCCTGTCTTCCATGGTAGGATATGGGTTTCCGCAAAGGTGTTCCAGATGGTATCAGAATGTATGCCATTATAAAGGGTTGAATCCGCCTTGATAAATAATAATGCGGTTTGCGGCATGGTTAAATTATTACTCAGATAAAATAAGGTTTGTAAGGCAAGCCTGTCGGTAATTCCCTTGCCTAATTTTAAATAAATACGCATCAGGGCGCTGCTGAATATTTCACTGTTCTGATAGAGGTTACCGGTAAGTGCCTGCGGATATACTTTAAGGCTCGCGATATTTCTACCGTTCCAATTCTCAGCTGGATTATTTCCATCCCAATAAGCCCATTTCTTCCAGCCAAAGCTGTCAATTCCCATTTTATATGAGCTGGAGATATAATCACAAAAAGCTTCTTCCGTTGCGATTCGCTCAAAGCCATTATTGGTGCCCGGTGATGCATATTCCCGTAGGCTATGTGTGTATTCATGGATGATAACCTCTGCATCTTCTGCATCATCAATGCCTCCGGTGCCATAAACGATTCCAACATTAGGAAAGTAGGTCGAATTGTCGCCCTTTAGTCCATGAGCATCATATGCAGTCGGCCGGTAACCCAATGTATCAAAACCGAGTCCGTTGATATAATCCTGGAATGTGGTGATATGGTACAATACCATCACATCTTCAAACTCGTGCTGGTGGCGGGTATAATCAAACAGGGTATCCTTAACCCGGAATACCGGATTATAAGAATTGTTTAAATCATATTTAAAAGGAGTTAAATATTTATTCGAGAGCCAAAATGTATCATTTAGAAAACTGCATTGAACTTTTTTCCAAACCCGTTCTGAATTTAACACAGCCACATCGCTATCGTTAAAGTCGGCATAAGGAGCGCCATAAGTTTTATGCGCAGAAGTGAGGGGGTCAGGATTAAATACTTTCACGCGAATGCTGGTATCTTTAGGCTGACCACGCAATGCCAGATCCTGTTGCGAAATCACAATACCCTTCTCATCGGTGATTATCTCAAGCAGGGTGCCTTCCCTGGATTCGTAATTTACTTTTTTAGTTGCAAGCACCCACTGATCCATATTGTAGAACCAGCAGGCTCCCGCATATGAGATTATTTTCTCCGGGATACCAAAGAAGATATCTGAATTGACCTGGAATGAATTGGCATTCTTATCAAGAATCACATTTGCAAATCCATGATATACCTCAATATTGTTTTTTACCTGGCTAAAGAAATAGATTCTTGAATATTTATTGACTGAGGTATGTGATAATATAAGTGAACAGCTAAATTGTACCTCAAGAAAATTTTTAAGTGATTCAGGGTTGGAAGTATTGCAGGCCTCCATAGAAAAATAACTGAACCTGGTATTGCGGTGCAAATAAAAGCTTGAATAATCTTGGGCTGAAATAAAACTAAACCAGAATAGTAAAGCCGCAAATAGTAGTTTCTTTTGCATAAACAACAAAGTTAAAATAATTATACGAATACAATCGTAAATTTAGTTAAATGGTTGCGTATAATCCGCGTATAATGGGTATTTCCGAATTTGATGTTCTGGCGAAATAATCAATTGCTTCGAAGAACTTGTATCTTCTTCCTATCGGAAGATAATACAGGTGCACTGATAAATCAAAGCTTTAATAACCGACACATCAAATTTGGAAATACCACGTATAATAAAAAAGTGCAATACCCCGGGGGGGCTGCACTTTCTTATAATAATTATCAGTCAAACTTTATACGGTATTTATCTTAATCTTCTTGCCTATTTCTACCACATCATTCTTAAACTGCTTATCGGTTTCCATCAGGTCGTTCACTGTTTGACAGGCGTGAATCACTGTGCTATGGTCGCGTCCGCCAAAAAACATACCAATTGTTTTCAATGACGATTTTGTAAGGTCCTTAGCAAAGAACATGGAGATCTGGCGTGCCTGAACAATCTCACGTTTGCGTGTTTTTGATTTCACAAGCTCTACCGATATCTTATAAAAATCACATACTACTTTTTGTATATAATCAATGCTGATTTCCCGGCTCGAGTTTTTAACGAAATTCTTAATCATCTGCTTAGCAAGGTCCAGGTCTATTTGCCTTCTGTTTAATGAAGCCTGAGCAAGGAGAGAGATCATTGCGCCTTCCAGCTCACGTATATTGGTATTGATATTATGAGCCACGAATTCCACTACTTCCTGTGGCAACTGTACACCTTCCTGATACATCTTCTGTTTAAGTATTTCGATACGCGTTTCGAAATCGGGTGTGGTGAGTTCTGCGCTCAGGCCCCATTTGAAGCGGCTTAATAAGCGCTCATCCATTCCTTTCAAGTCTTTTGGAGCACG
>JBBRJE010000102.1:0-8683 GCA_038219845.1 Bacteroidia bacterium | reverse complement strand
CATTCAAATTTTATAGGGCCATCAGCAGCGAATTCAGTGCTGTAAAGGTACCAGCCATCAATGATCTTCGCATTTATAATAAGCTCTACGGTATCGCCTGCTTTATAATCTGTTTTGGATATTCCATAGGTGAAAGTAACCGGAGTGATAACTCCATCAGCTTTGGAACACAAGAAGAAAAATGGAAACAGAACTAAGAATAAAATCCTGACAAAATTCATGCGCGCAATATACAGCATAAAAAAAATATAAAATCGTTTGGTCCTCGCCTGTTTTAATATTATTTAAAGAGATTCATCTGCTGAGATTAGCAAATGAAGCAAGGATTACCTATTTCCTTTGTTTGGTTTTATTACCAGGCTTTTGTTTTTTATCTTCCGGCTCCTTCCCAAAATGAAAGTACACAGAGGGTTCTGCAGCCATATTATCCCCCAGCGGGAGGCTGCTCAATTCCAGGTCCACTTTTTCACTCATGGCCACGCACGCATCTTTGCAAAATTGCCCCTCAAGCGCTGCCTTCAAATTTATTTTGCCTGGCTTTTTTACAATAATGGTAAGCCTGAACTGGGCGATTTTTTCAAAGATCTTCACTTGGGATTCCCATACCTCATCGTAATGGGTATAGGGCTTATAAGGAATTATGGTTCCCAGCTGAGTATAATCTGACGATTTTTCGAGGGTGCATTCAAATTTGATTGGGCCATCGGCAGGAAATTCGGAGCTGTATAATTCCCATCCATCGGCAATCTTAAAATTAATAATGAAATCGATGGTGTCACCGGCTTTATAATTCGTTTTCGAAACAGCAAAGCTGAGGTTATAAGGATTGGATCCCTGCGAAAACCCGGAAAGAGAAATAAAGATAAGTGCGCTAAGAAGAAAGTTACGATATTTCATAGGCGAAGATAAGGGTAAAAAGTATATCGTATCTGGCTGGTCTTTTTTCGTGAATACAAAATTCCATAAACAGGCAAGTGCCCTAAACCATATACGTAACAATCCTCCTATCGCTTTCTGAAATTAATCACCTCATTCTTGGTCGGATTATCATCCTGCAATTGAATTAAGGTTTTAGAAGTCGAGATGATGATCCAGCTGTCGTTCAACTTCTCCAGCTTGTCGGTTCCTGCAATGGAGTACCTGTATTTATTCGCATCTTTATCATAGCTCCAGCTTCCCAGAGATACAGCACCTGAAGGTTGTGTAGCCACCAATGTGCCATCTTTGTTGAAATCGAAGATATAGCCATTAAAATCGGAGGTTTCATCTTTATTGCCCTCCATATATAGGCTCACCATCCACGATCCGCTTTCGATAAGCCTGGATGGCGATTTCTTACATGAAAAGAATAAGGTAGCCAGCGTAAAAAAAAAGAAAAATATTTTTGTTGGATTGTTCATAATTTGTTGGTGTGTTGTCCGGTAAAGATACTCAATTAGATTGAATACTGTGCTTTTGGTTGGTGGAGATATTTTCCACTGTCCATTGTATCCTCTTTTTAAATGCTTCTTTTCTTACCTTGCAGTCTTGTTTATTACATATGGCGCAAGAGAAATCCATACAGCCATCCGTATGAACAAAAAGTTCCACGCTCTCACCAAATTTAGTTTTCACCAGCCTGCTTAATTTATCGATTTCAAGATGGGCTTCATTCACATTGAAATACCAGGGTACGGTAAGATGGCAGTCAAGGTGCAAAATACTCCCGTATTTTATGATGCGTAGATTATGCATGTCCATCCAGTTATCACTTCTTGAATTATTGATCGTTTCCACCACCAATTCCAGCAGGGTGTCATCCGCTTCGTCCATGATGCCGGCAATGGAAGTGCGCATAATCTTATATCCGCTGAACATAATAATTAAAGCAAAAAAAAGGGAAACTATGCTATCAATCCAGGCCAGGTGAGTGAAATAAATGATGATTAATCCAGCAATAATTCCAAGGGTAGCGTAAGTATCCGTTTGCATATGCCTGCCAGAAGCGATTAATGCCAGTGAATTATTTTTAATGCCGGTTTTCGCAGCGATAATTCCTGTGATATAATTTATTGCTGCTGTAAATGCAACCAAAAGAATTCCATAATCCAGTTTGTCTAGCGTATGGGGATGCTGTAAATTATCCAAAGATTCATAAATAATTATCAGCCCGGAAACCAACATCAGCGTGCCCTCCACGGCGGCAGAAAGAAATTCTGCTTTTCCATGACCATAAGGATGATTATTATCCCGGGGTTTTGCCGAGAGGTGAAGACTGTAAAGACCTATGAAGCCGCTTATTACATTAATGGTATATTCGAGCGTATCGGTTAAGATCGCTACAGAATTAGTGAAATACCAGGCCACAATTTTTATGGCGAATAAAACCAGGGTGATCAGCAGTAGCCTTTGCTGGAGCTTATAGTTTTCCATTTCACGTTTTGGGTGGGGGTATTGCGTATTGGATATGGGTATTGCGACTATATGGTCTCTGGAAATGCGATGTTCACCAATTGTTTCTCAGTAATAATTTGCTGAATACATTAACCTTCTAAATCTCATCGAAAAAACCCGTTTGTTTGTTTTTCCTAACGGCATCCCAGTTAAAATAGCGGCCATTCATTGCTACGTAAATGCCATGGGGCAGGCTCTGGGCAAATGCCAAAGCGGAGCCCAGGTTAAACAGCCCGTCGCTGCTTCCAAATTTAAAAGGGATCATGGCGCCGGTGAGTATGATCGTCTTGTCTTTTATTTCCCGGGCGAGTATTCCTGCCGTGGTGGTCATGGTATCTGTTCCATGGGTGATCACTATTTTATCTTCCACGCATCTCCTGCAGCTCTCTACCACCACGTTCCTGTCGGCATCGCTCATCTCCAGGCTATCGATGAGCATGAGGGTACGGATGCTGATATCCAGCCTGCTCCTTCCCAGCATTAATAAGTCATGTATATGTGTATCCTTGAAATACAGCTCCCCGGTAAGCTCGTTATACTCTTTATCAAAGGTGCCACCGGTTACAAAAATACGTATACCCATATTTAAATCTCGAATGAATTCATGAAGGCAGTGGTAAAATTACCTTTGCGAAATTCAGGGTGCTGCATTATTTTTTGTTGCAAAGCAACAGTGGTATTGATGCCTTCAATGATGAATTCACCCAGGGCGCGCTCCATTTTAACGATGGACTCTTCCCTTGTTTGTGCGCTCACAATTAGCTTGGCAATCATACTGTCATAATTGGGCGGAATGGTATAGCCGGCATAAACATGGGTATCTACCCTTACCCCATGGCCACCGGGACGGTTAAGCTGCGTTATTTTTCCTGGGCTGGGACGGAAGTTATTCTTAGGATCTTCTGCATTGATACGGCATTCCATGGCATGCTTTAATGGGAAATAATTTTTTCCGGAGATCGGCACCCCTGCTGCAATCAGTATCTGTTCTTTGATGAGATCAAAATTTATAACCTCTTCAGTTACCGGATGCTCCACCTGGATTCGGGTATTCATCTCCATAAAATAAAAGTTCTTATGCTTATCAACCAGGAATTCAATGGTGCCAACGCCTTCATACCTTATGGCTTCTGCTCCTTTGATGGCTGCTTCTCCCATCTTCTCACGTAATGCCTGATCTACAAAAGGAGAAGGACTTTCTTCCACAAGCTTCTGATGACGACGCTGGATGCTGCAATCGCGTTCACTCATATGGCATACTTTTCCATATTGGTCGCCGGCGAGTTGAATTTCTATATGGCGTGGCTCTTCAATATATTTTTCCATATACATCGCTCCATTCCCGAATGAAGCAATGGCTTCGGTGGTCGCACTTTCCCAGGCTCCTAGCAGTTCTTCAGGCTTCCATACGATGCGCATGCCTTTGCCGCCCCCACCGGCAGTAGCTTTGATAATCACCGGATAGCCTATTTTTTTAGCTACTGTCTTTGCTTCTTCCACATTTTCAAGCAAGCCATCGCTGCCCGGTATGCATGGCACCTCGGCCTTTTTCATCGTGTCCTTGGCATTGCTCTTGTCTCCCATCTGGTTGATCTGCTCGGGAGTGGCGCCGATAAATTTTATGCCATGCTTCGCACAGATCCCGCTGAACTTAGCGTTTTCACTCAAAAAGCCGTAGCCCGGATGAATAGCGTCGGCATTCGTGATTTCGGCCGCAGCGATAAGGCTGGGAATATTTAAATACGATTGCATCGAGGGAGGCGGGCCGATGCATACCGCCTCATCCGCAAACCTTACATGAAGGCTTTCCTTATCGGCAGTGCTGTATACGGCGACGGTCTTTATTCCCATCTCCTTACAGGTGCGTATAATTCTTAAGGCTATTTCACCACGATTGGCTATTAGTATTTTTTTAAACATGGTCTCTTGCGATTGATTTGTTTTGCATTATGGAGGCTTTAAGCTGGTATGCCCGGCCCTTTTGGCGAGGACGATGCGAAAGCATGTCCATGCCGCTTATCCATCAATAAAACTAATTAGGTTCAACTAAAAACAATGGCTGGTCAAATTCTACAGGGGTGCCATTCTCAACTAATATTTTAACAATTTTGCCGGATACCTCGCTTTCAATCTCATTGAATAGCTTCATGGCTTCGATGATACATAATACCTTGCCCGGGGCAATCTCATCACCGATATTTGAGAAGGCGGGCTTCTCCGGACTTGAGGCCCTGTAAAAAGTACCGATCATGGGCGCCTTGATGGTGATCTGATTCGATTTTTCCGGAGCCGTTGCAGAGGCCTGGTTGGATAGGGCTTGGGCCTGAGGTAATGGCGCTG
This sequence comes from Bacteroidia bacterium, assembly GCA_038219845.1. Lineage (GTDB taxonomy): Bacteria > Bacteroidota > Bacteroidia > UKL13-3 > UKL13-3 > CAINMV01. Next base: position 3,910 of record JBBRJE010000102.1, on the reverse strand, counting down.
CCTGCATTTGAACGGAAGGTGCAATGCTATAGGCTACCTGCTTATCATTCTTCCGGATCGAAAGTTTGAAATCGGGCTTTTCAATATGTACTTCGTCTACACCAGCATCCGATACCAGCTTTATTAAGGTTTGAATTTCTTTGAATTCCATTGTAAAATCATTTTTTAAAACAGTTCAAAAGTAGAAAAATAAAGCAAATAGCAAAAAAATGATGTTAATTTCTTGCCTTCGTCCTGTAATTCATGCGTTTCGACAAGTAAAATTAGACGGTCATTTCATAGTTCACAATCATCCCGACGGAGGATGCATAGTTCTTGAAAATCATAATTCAGCTAATTCCGCCCAGTTTGAAACAAGGAATCGATGCAACCCAAGGGAATCATTTACCGATTGGTTGTTTATTCAATTATCAATTTGTTTTGGCTTTAATTTTTCTCTACTGAGGCCGGGAAATATATTATGATCATGTATTCCCACCACGATTTAAAGCTTTTTCAAAAAAGTTGTTTAGCTACCAAAAGGTTTTATATTTGCAAACGGTAAAAAAATCAACCCTATCCAATTTATAGTAATTAAAATCATTCTATTCGTACATTATGGCAAACACAATTAATCCTGTAGCACCCAATCCAAGTTCTAATGATTCCAAGGTGAACATTTCTATGGCAGTGATCATCATTCCGGTTTTATTTATAATCAGCTATTGCATTTTCGAATTTGTTTTTGGAAATGGTTCGAACTTCGCTATGAATGATAATAAGAACCATCCACTTCCTAATAATTATTTCGGACAGATTTACAAAGGAGGATTCATTGTCCCTATCCTGATGACATTATTTCTCACCGTGATCACTTTTTCAATCGAACGCCTCTTAACCATTATGAAGGCCAAAGGGAAAGGATCCACAGTTAATTTTGTACGTAAAATTAAGCTGGCCCTCGCCGCCAATAACCTCGACGGTGCAATACGCGAATGCGATAACCAGAAAGGCTCGGTAGCCAATATTGTACGTGCCGGCCTGGTTCGTTATAAAATGGTAGCAGCAAGCAATGAGCTGAACAAAGATCAAAAGCTTGAAGCCATACAGAAAGAAATTGAGGAAGCTTCTGCTCTTGAATTACCCATGCTCGAACGTAACCTTGTGATCCTGGCTACAATCGCCTCCATCGCCACCTTATTTGGTTTATTGGGTACTGTATTGGGTATGATTCGATCATTCGCCGCCCTTGCAGCAGAAGGCGGCAGTGGTGCTGAAGCGCTCGCTACCGGAATCTCGGAAGCCCTGATCAATACCGCCCTGGGTATCGGTACTTCCGCATTGTCAATCGTAATGTATAATGTATTCACCACGCAGATTGACAAGCTTACCTACGGCATTGATGAAGTAGGCTATAGCATCGTCTCTTCATTTAAAGCAAATCACTAGGCTTAAGGCAATTTAAAAAAGGCCGTTTACCTTTTTAAGACTCAACCTATTAATTTTATAATAAAATAAAACCATGCCTAAAGTAAAAGTAGCAAGGAAAAGCACGGCGATAGATATGACGGCCATGTGTGACGTAGCTTTCTTATTGCTTACCTTCTTCATCCTTACCACCAAATTCAAGCCCAAAGACCCTGTGGCTGTGGATATCCCGTCATCGCACGGCAAACAAATAAAGGCCAAAGAAATCGTGCTCATCACTATTGCCACCGATGGGAAGGTTTTCTGGGATACCGATAACCCTCAAATCAGGCAAAATACACTCGAGCAAATGGGTACCCGCTATAATATTCAATTCACCAGCGAAGAATTCACCCAGTTTAAGAATGCGGGCGCTGTAGGTGTTCCTATGAAGGATTTGAAAGGATGGCTGGCACTCGATGCGGACACCCGTAATAAGCCGGGGAATTTGAAAGGCATTCCTAAAGATACCGTGCTTTTGGGAAACGAGCTGGCCGACTGGCTCTATTGTTCCAAAGTAGCCTATAAGGCCATACTGGATAAAGACGCTATCATCGCCATCAAAGGGGATAAGAGCACCGATTATCCTGCGGTGAGAACAGTGATAAAAACATTTGAATTGCGTAAAATATTACGTTTCAACTTTGTGACTTCCTTAGAAGGCAAAGACGAAACGGCGGCTAAATAAAAAAATAAATAGTTCATATTATGGCAGAAATGAGTTCTGACTCCGGTGGAGGCAAAAAAAAGAAAAAAGGAAAGTTTATACTAACGGAAGGAGGCTCACGGGCAAAGAAAGTGAGCACCAGGGTAGACATGACTCCTATGGTAGACCTGGGTTTTCTTCTGATCACTTTCTTTATTTTTACTACTACCATGAGTAAGCCGGCTTCCATGGAAGTAAAAAAACCATCTTCAGAGAAGATCGAAGATCCACCTAAGGTTCCAGAATCGCGGACCATGACGATCATGATGGGGAAGGACAATAAAGTATACTGGTATATGGGGATCAACGATCCGGACAGAAAAAAAATTCCTCAGGTGAACATAACAGATTATTCAGAGTATGGCTTACGTAAATCTTTACGCGAGAAGGATGAGGCAGCAAGAAATGAAACAGGGTATAAGGATAAGACCAATAAGGATTATGCCAGCAAAGGGGTCATCGTAATAATAAAGCCACTCGATAATTCAACATATAAAAATATTGTGGATGTGCTGGATGAAATGAAGGTGACTGATATCACCGCATTTGCCTGGACGGAAGCAGCACCGGTTGACCTTACATTACTTGATAAAAGCGGATTAAATAAATAACCATTTACCTTTTTATACCGGGGGGTATTTACAATATAAAATAATTAAATAAAATGGAAGCCCAGGAAATTCAAAAAGCGAGCCTCGATGATATGGTTTTTGAAAACCGTAATCAGAGCTATGGAGCTTATATCTTGAGAAAAATTTATAATAAGCATGTTACTATAAGCACTGTTGTTGCTTCTGCTTTATTTCTTCTTTTGATAGGAACGCCATATTTAATTGCCCTTTCCAAGGGAATAAAGCCGGAGAAAAAAGTGGATTTGTCCGAGGTGGTATTAACCGATGCTCCACCGCAAGATCCCAAAGAACCGCCTCCGCCACCTGTGGAACCACCGCCACCCTTGAAAAGCACCATTCAATTTGTTCCCCCAGAGCCAGTTGAAGATAAAGAGGTAAAAGAGAACAGGGTGGTAACCCAGGATGATTTAAAAGATCTTGATATCAGCACTAAAACCGAAACCGGTGATCCTAATGGAGTAGACAGAAGCCTTTTGGATGAAAGCAATAAAGGCCCGGTTGAAGTAGAGGACAATTCAGTTCAAACCTATGTAGAGCAGATGCCGGTTTTTCCCGGTGGCGAGGAAGCCTTATTGAAATATCTGCGCGACCATATCAATTATCCGCCCATGGCTGTAGAGAATGAGATCCAGGGCAAGGTAATTGTAGATTTCGTGGTGGGAAAAGACGGTAAGATCCGTGATATTAAAGTAGTAAAGAAACTTGGTTTTGGTTGCGATGAAGAAGCCTTAAGGGTAATCAGCTCCATGCCACCCTGGAATCCAGGCAAGCAAAACGGAAGGGCAGTGAATGTAAGCTATAAGGTACCCGTGAAATTTACATTGCACTAAGCCCGGAGGTCAGTGGTCAGTTGATAGTGTTGAGTTGAATGCAAAATACAAAGCTGCCTTTTTAAGGTGGCTTTTTTTTTGTGTGGGGAGAACTAATTTGAAACTAAAAATAGGATGTACCTCAGGAACAAAATACATAGACATTCTAATCTATATTCATCAGCGCATCAATAATGAATTACCCTTTTTAAGGTGGCTTTTTTTATGATTATTTATCTCCCAAGCCCTTTCAAAAAAAACATTTAACTTTGCCCAAAAATTACTTCACCATGTCATCATCATCCCAGTCAGGGTCT
>JBBRJE010000101.1:0-8727 GCA_038219845.1 Bacteroidia bacterium | reverse complement strand
CCAGGATGGGAGCGCGATGCGTGGCGATGTATACACATGATATTCGCCCGGTTGTAAGGTAAAGCTGATAGCGACATTGGTAATATTTATACTATCTCCGGTAAGATAATCATACCACCAGCCCTGTTGCTGGAAGTTCGGTGTACCTGCCTGGCTAATGAGATCGAAATTAGCAATGGTATTCACTTTTAAGGTGGCTCCATTCATCTTTGCATTTTTAACCATGCCTGTGGTATACCATTCATAATTGTTGGTACGGAATTCGGGCCTGCCGTGTAACAATTGCATGGCTCCAAATACTTTGTATAAATTATATCGGTTTGAATCCAACAAATAATTCCATCCCGGCGGCTTTGCATCGGTACGGCAATTGTTGTTAATTGTACCATCGGCGCAGCGGTTGATGCTATAATCAAAACCACGCTCCCCGAATTCCCATATCATTTTTGGACCGGGCTGTGTAAAAAATAATGCAGCAGCTGCGGCATTTCTTTTCAATGCGGTATTTAAATCTTTAACCGAATAGCTGCCATTGGAATTGCCATACTGTAAATTACGATACATCAGCCGGTCTTCGTCATGGCTTTCCATATATTGAACTAAATTATTCTCGTTGAAGCTCCTGGCCTTATAGCTGCCCCAACTCAGGTCGGCGCCTGCTGTATAGCCCATCGTATTTTGATTATAGGCATAGTTCATATTGCCCCAGAGCATGAAGCCCCGGTTGGAGAGCTCTTTCTCTTCACTATTATCGCTCAGGTGTTCAAGTATCATATACGCATAAGGTGAATATACTTTTACCTTATCGTAAATACGCTGCCAGATGTTCACCCGGCTTTGATCATACTGACCCCATAATGCCACGTCATTGCCGCTGTTTTTTTGTGTGAACCCTTTAGATAAATCGAACCGGAATCCATCCATTTTATACTCATTGATCCAATAGGAGAGCACCGTATCAACAAAATCCTGGGTATAGGCACTCTCATGATTAAAATCATAACCGACACTGAAAGGGTGTGTGGCAACCGCATTGAACCAGGGGCTTTGCGCTGTGGGCTGGTTGGTGGCAGAATTAAAATACATCTGCACCATCGGGCTTTGTCCGAAAGAATGATTCAAAACGATATCCATGATCACTGCAATACCGTTTTGATGGCATTTATCGATGAGTGCTTTGAGATCATTTTTTGTTCCATAGGTTTTATCCACTGCAAAATAAAAATCGGGGTTATATCCCCAGCTTTCATTGCCTTCAAATTCATTTACAGGCATTAATTCAATTGCACTGATGCCCATCCGTTTTAAATAGTCAAGAGAATCCATCACCGATTTGAAACTATGGTTCTGATGAAAATCACGGACCAGCAATTCATAAATATTTAAATTCTCCCGGAAGGGCTTGGTGAAATTAGTGCTGAACTGCCAATTGAACGCTGCCTGGCTTGTTTGCAAAACGGACACAATACCTGAAGTTTTTCCTATGGGATAGGATTTGATTCCCGGATAGATTGATGCAGGAATATATTTATCATTAAACGGGTCTAATATTTTATCCGCATAAGGGTCGGCCACTTTCAGGGCCGCGTCGATATAGTACTGGTAGGCGTATTCAGTATTGCTTTGCAGCCCGCTGATGGTAACCCAGAAATATTTGCCATCGGGAGTTTTATTCATCAAGGTGGCGGCATCCGGGTTCCAGTCGGTGAAATCGCCGACCACATAGATAAAATTTTTATATGGCGCTATCAGGCAGAGCGTAACGGTGCCGGCATTGATATAATTCAGGCCAGGCCTAATGCCCGCTGGTAGAGTGGCGATAGGGGTGCCGCCATATACAGTATAGTTCAGTGTATCATATTTTGTATTGCCATTAAAGGTGGCAGCGATTACCATTTTTCTATTTCCCGGGGTGGTCGCTACCGTTTTAAAAATGATTACCGAATCATTAGGTACGCTAGTTACCTGGCTGCCATTTTCATACATGGTTAAAAGCCCTTTCCGGGAAGCGGTGGCGATGATCGTAACAGAATCATTAACATTTTTGATCGTGCCTTTGGCGGGGGAAGTAAAGGATACATTAAAAGAGTTGGGAGGATAAACGTTCACAAAGATATCGGTACCACCGTTGTCCTTGCCTTCCTTCGAACCATCTGCATTACGAAATACCATCGCCAGCTTCTGTATAGATTCGGTGCCGCTTACACTATAGGCCGCGCGCAGGCTGGGAGCTAGCGTATAGCTAAACATATTATTGCCTAATGAGGTCATCTTCCATGCATTATTGGCCTGGCCCCAGGTGGTGAATACATGTTTCCAGTCGCTGTTGCCGGAGCTTAAATTCGTAATTACTCCGGTATGAATATATACGTTGCATGCGCAATTGGCCAGGCCCGCAGTGCCTTTGGTGGCATCATAAATAATGGTCACGGAGTCGGTCTCTGTGGGAAACGCGGGGATGGTAGTTACAATCTGTGCATTTAAAAGCACGGCGGAAAAGAATGTGAAAAGCAGAATTATATATTTCATATACAGGATAAATAGGATATTAGTTGGTTGTGGCGGCGGCGTAAAAAAAACCTGTCTCCTTTAGAGCCAGGTTTTATAATCGTTAAATGAGCTTAACAGAATTCTTCATAGGCAGCCTGGAGATTATCGGCAATCATCTGGGCGCTGCGACCTTCTATATTATGCCTTTCGATCATATGCACCAGTTCGCCGTCTTTAAATAAAGCGATAGCAGGTGATGATGGAGGGTAGGGCAATAGAAATTCACGGGCTTTATTCACGGCTTCAGCTTCCATCCCCGCAAAAACCGTGATCAGCTCGTTGGGTTTCTTACTGCTTTTCAACGACTGGCGCACACCCGGGCGGCAGGTTCCGGCAGCACAGCCGCATACGGAATTTACCACCAATAGCTGGGTACCTTGTTTTTTATTTAATGCCTGGCTTACATCTTCGGCGTTCATTAATTGAGTGAATCCAACGCCGGTTAATTCTTCCCGCATCGGTGTTACTAACATTTCAGGATACATAATAATAATTATTGGTTATTTATATTGCAAATTTACGTAAAACAAACGGTTTATATTATTGTCTTATTTTTGTAAGGAAAAAATTACCCGTCATGGCAAAAAAGAAAGTAGCGCATATCGTGAATCCTCCAATGGATATTGAGTTGAAGAGCAGCAAGGCTAGGATCGCTAAAAAAAGCAAAGTAGCTATTTCGGTAAATGAAAGTCAAAAAATTTCAAGCCCAAAAAAGAAGGTTCCTGCTATGTTAAAACAGCCGGAGGAAAAAGCATTGAGCCCCAACCTGGAGCCGGGCCCGGTTTTATCTTACTCTTTGTTTACCGCCCACGACATTGAATTATTTCAGGCAGGCAAGCATTTTCATCTTTTTGAATTGATGGGTAGCCATCTCCTTGAAATTCAGGAAATGGATGGAGCATATTTCGCGGTATGGGCCCCTAATGCCATCCTTGTAACAGTTATAGGTGATTTTAATCAATGGAACAGGACATCACATAAATTAAATTTAAGGACTGATGGAAGCGGGATCTGGGAAGGATTTATTCCCGGAATTACAAAGAGTACACGTTATAAATATTTTATCGAAAGCTACCATGGTGCCAGGATTGAAAAAGGTGATCCCTATGCCTGGCAATGGGAGCTGAGGCCCGCTACTGCTTCGGTGGTATGGGATCTGGCCTATCAATGGACGGATCAGGCCTGGATGAAAAAAAGAAAAAAGCATAATGCGTTAAATCAGCCTATGGCTGTTTATGAGGTTCACCTTGGAAGCTGGCGAAGGGACGCTGCCGACCCTGAAAAATTTCTCAGCTATAGAGAATTGGCAGTGCTGCTTCCAGCCTATTGTGTGCAGATGCATTTCACCCATATAGAGCTGATGCCGGTGATGGAACACCCATTCGATGGGAGCTGGGGATACCAGCAAACCGGCTATTTTGCACCTACTTCACGCTTTGGAACAGCCCAGGATTTTATGCATCTGGTGGAAGAATTGCATCGTCATGATATCGGGGTGATTCTCGATTGGGTACCTTCACATTTTCCATATGATGCCCATGGGCTTTTTATGTTTGACGGCACACATTTATATGAACATGCAGATATGCGTAAAGGCTATCACCCGGATTGGAAATCCTATATTTTTAATTCCGGGAGGCATGAAGTGAAATCATTTTTGCTGAGCAATGCGTTTTTCTGGCTCAGCAAATTTCATATCGACGGTTTCCGTGTGGATGCCGTAGCAAGCATGCTACAGCTCAATTACAGCCGCAAGGATGGCGAATGGCTGCCTAATGAATATGGTGGAACAGAGAATCTTGAAAACGTCGCGCTGCTAAAAGAATTGAATGCCGGGGTGCAACGGGAGTTCCCGGATGTGCAGATGATCGCCGAAGAAAGCTCCACCTGGCCGGGAGTAACACATGCCTTGGAAAAAAATGGTCTCGGCTTCGGAATGAAATGGATGATGGGATGGATGAATGATACCCTCGAGTATTTCAAGCGTGACCCCATTTACCGCAGCTGGCACCAGGATGATATTACTTTTAGCCTCGTTTACGCATTCACCGAAAAGTTTATGCTACCCCTCAGTCATGATGAGGTGGTGCATGGCAAGTCGCCCATGATATTGAAGATGCCAGGTGATGAATGGCAGCGTTTTGCCCAGCTGCGCCTGCTTTATACGTATATGTGGACCCATCCGGGCACCAAGCTGCTATTTATGGGCAACGAATTTGCCCAAACTACTGAATGGAATTTTGAAGCCGGACTGGATTGGCATTTATTAAAATATGAACCACACCGGGGCATTCAAAAACTCGTGACGGAATTAAACAGTTTATACAGATCGGAACCTGCTTTATATGAATATTCATTCAGCGACAAAGGCTTTGAATGGATAGCAGCCGATGATACTAAAAATTGCATTTTGGTATTTCTTAGAAAAGGCAGGAAACAGAGGGACACCCTCATTATTATATTAAATTTCACCCCCAATTCGCTCGTTGACTACCGCATAGGGATTCCAAAGGCGGGAACGTATAAGGAAGCTTTTAACAGCGATGATAAAGCATACTGGGGTTCAGGAATAAAAAATGAGGGGATCCATTCTGAACCGGTTGCCATACATGGAAAAAAAAATAGCATTCAAATTCCCATTCCACCATTTGGGGCAATCATATTAAGGCTGATATAAAGAGAATAAGTATCCGCGCCAGGCGTCATAGAGGCAAGCCCCTGAATTTAAAATATCCTAGATGCTGTTTTGTTTATGAATTGATATTATTTCTATTAATTATTGGATTAATTTTGCAGCCCAAAATGGAAGAAAATAAAGAAGAGTATTATACGGGCTTGCCTTCCTTCGCACCTATCCCTTTAAATATTTCCTCGCCTTCGATACGGCCTGAAGACCGCAGGCTTATTAAGGCGCAGGCGGTAGAAGCCATGCATCTCAAGGCGCAACAGCAGATCAACCTTCTTAAACGGCAGGCGGCTTTAATTATGGAGCAGGCGAAAGAGCTGGAAGACAGGGTTCTTATTTCGCAACAAATTTATGAGGCTACGATGCGTTTTGCACCGACCATGGGCATGACTTATCATTTATACAAAAGAATGGACGGCGAGGTGCTACTCTCTCTTGTATCGCCCGCGGAATGGGGGCAGCGCTTCCCTTTCAAATATTTTGTAGCTACTGTTAAACTACTGGCTGATCATACCTGGGATATTTTGGAACGGGGACCGGTAGAGGCGGAGGATATTTAAATCATATAATATAAAATCCTATCCTAATTGTCCGCTGATCCTATTGTAATAATAGTGGGGCTGCCATGGTCTTTGCATGCCGAGTCTCATACGTTTTGCTTTTCGGAATTCGGTGTAATTATTTTCTAATAAAAATTTTGATGCCGCCTGGTTGCTTCTTGGCAAGACCGCAATTGTTGCGTGTTTAAGGCGGAGCCTCATCAGCGCAATGCCGGCAGTAATATCTTCTGCGATCACCAGGCCTTCACCCAGTTGTGGTATATAGTAGCCTTTTACCTTTTGATCCATGATATACAGGTAAGCACCAGCCAGGAATTCTTCCAGCCGGAAGGCACGATCTTCGCCGGATGAAAGCCTGTCTAATTGAATCAGCTGGCTTTTATATTTCGCTTCATAAGCTTGTATTCCCGGGTCTGTATCAGGGTTCATATTGCAGTTACCATCTTTATAAAATGCGTATTCGATTTCTGTTTCAAAGCCCAACGATTCATAAACAGACGCTCCCAGGTCGGTTGCCAGGAGGTAAATTGTTTTCTTACCTTCACTGATGCCAGTTTCTATGAGGTAACGGGTAATAAATTTACCCATGCCCCTGTTACGGAAATCGGGGTGAACAATGATATGAGCGAGCCAGGCCGTATCCGGATGGATAATCGCAGTGCCAATGCCAGCCAGGCGGTTATCAATCATTATTTTTATAGGCCTGCAAAAGCCGGAGCTTAAATAATATTTATGTATAGGAATAATGTCAGACCAATCGGGAGGCTGCAATTCTTTTACCTGTTCAAGGTCATTATTAACTAAGGGTTGAATCTTCATTTAGAATTATTTTATACTGCAAGATTAATTGAAATGTTTATGCAAATAAAATAATTTTATTGGGGTTAGATCCCATTCAGGAGAGCCATTGGCTGGTTAGTTGGACTTGATAATGGTTTATTTATAACGATGGTTGAAGCAAAACCAATTTTAATTTTGATCATGAAAAATAGTTAATTTCGCCGTATACAACTAACCCACTAATAATGAAAAAATATAATTCTGCTTCAAAGAGCGGCCTGATTCTGCTCAGTTTATGTGTTCTTATAATCACCGCCTTTATGGCATTCACAAATAACCGCCATGCGATTGTTTCAAAATCGGAAATGATGATCATCGATTCACTCCCCGGTTTTCCAATTTCTTATACAGAGTTCACTACGGCGAAGAACAATTGGAAAAACAGCCATTCAACGGGTGCGATTCAGGGCGGCAGCATATCCAAGGATTCATTAGAGGAACTCATTAATACCCTGCCTTTGGGTGTTACCAATATCAGCTTTTATTTCGCCACAGATAAGAATGGCAGAACCTATCTTATGTTTGCACCGGCAGGCGCTTCTTTGGACAGTAAGATTTACCGTAATGGTTCATTCTGCCCGAATAATTGTAATTGATATTTCATCGGCCCGGCTTAGCTGGTGATGAAAAAACGGAAGCAAGGTATCATCTTTGTATTGCATTGATTTAATATACTCTTGTTCGCCGGGGATACAATACACTTGATTTGATCCTTTAAATACCACACTCCTTTTAATCTTTCGATCATATAAATGAATTTCATACCTTGCGGGCGAAACAATATATCCTCCTGGTGAAAAGTAACAGCAAAATAAAATTTTTCCTCCTGCTCTTCCTCTGCATCATTTCCCTTTATGCTCCGGCGCAGAATTTTCAATCGGATTGCAATGCTGCCACCAAAAGACATGAAGACACGGTCAAAGTAAATCTGCTCATCAATTTGTATAATAATTATTATACACAACAGGATGATTCCCTCCAGGCCGGCCTGAAATATATACTGGATGCCTATTATATAGCTGTTAAGCTGAAATATAAAAAAGGAATAATAGATGCTTCCTATCGCCTCGCCACTAGTGTTCTAGGTTATAAAAATATGGCCAAGGCCACCGATTTCTATTTTATATCACTTAAGAATTCAGAAGAAGCCGGTAATAAATTAATGGAGGGGAATGCCTTAATGGGACTTGGCCTTGTATTTTATAATCAGAAGAAATGGCATGAGGCGCTTGAATATTTTGATAAAGCCACCGCGGTATTCAGAGAGAATATGGAAGAGCAAAGATTGGCTGTAGTGACTTATCTGGAGGGTTTATGCTATAACGAGCTGCACGATTACAAGATGGCCCAGGGGAAGCTGGAAGGCGCACTTTCATTGATGCAGCAGCGCGGCGATTCGGCCAGGATCCAGGAATGCCGTCTGGGTCTGGCGAAGGTGGATTACGGATTGATGAATTATGATGCCGCCCTTGAAAAATATGAGCTCACAGAAAAATATTACGAGGCGCATAAGGAGAGTGTCGCCCTGGCTATCATTCACCAGGGAAGAGCAGATGTGTTACTGGCGCAAAACCATGAGGAGCGGGCATTGGAAGAATCATTTAAAGCCTATGTAATTGCTAAGTCGTCCTCTTACAATACTAACCTACAGGAGATCACCGCCCTGCTTTATACAATTTACGCCAGGATGGGTAATAAAGCAATGGCATACCAATATCTTTTAGAGAATTCCCATATAAAGGATTCGCTTAATTACCTTGATATATCCGAGAAGATAAGCATCGCCAGAAGTAATTATACCTTCGAGAAAAAGGAGCAGAAATATAATGAGGAGATCGACAAAAATAACCGGAGAAAAAACCTGGCTATTTTTTCTGCGGGGTTTCTGGCGGTATTTATGCTGGTCATTATCATTGCTTACCAAACACTAAAAAAGGAAAGACGCAAATCGGAAGACCTGCTTTTAAATATCCTGCCTAAAGAAACCAAGGATGAATTAAAAAAATATGGCAAGGTGATCCCACGCAAACATGCCTCAGCAACCATCATGTTTTGCGATGTACAGGGCTTTACAAGTATCTCCTCCACTAT
>JBBRJE010000100.1:0-8745 GCA_038219845.1 Bacteroidia bacterium | reverse complement strand
TCTTGGATTTTCTTTGATCCTGGCAATCAGCGACCAATCGGCAGCACCTTTATACATTTGGGTGCGTGTACGGCCATGGATGGTGATGGCCTTGATGCCCACATCCTGTAATCTTTCTGCCACTTCAACCACATTCTTTGTTTGCTCATCCCATCCAAGTCTTGTTTTTACTGTTACGGGCAATGAAGTAGATTTAACTACCTCGGAAGTTATTTTTATCATTCTTGGCAAATCGCGAAGGATGCCTGCACCAGCTCCTTTGCAGGCCACTTTTTTAACCGGGCAGCCATAGTTTATATCTACAAGGTCGGGTTGCGCTGCAGCTGCAATTTCGGCAGCCTTGCTCATGCTCTCATCATCACCACCGAAAATCTGGATGCCTATAGGGCGCTCGTAATCGAAGATATCCAGCTTCTTAAGGCATCCTTCGATATCACGTATCAAGCCTTCGCTACTGATAAATTCAGTATACATCATATCCGCGCCCATCTCCTTGCATAAGATACGGAAAGGCGGATCGCTCACATCTTCCATCGGGGCCAGCAGAAGGGGGAAATCGGGAAGTTGGATATTACCTATATTAACCAAGTAGCGCTGTTATTTTGAATTAATTATTCTGTACCTGCAGTTTCCATTTCGTTCTCTGCCTCTTTGATTTTGGCGTATCCCCCGTATACATTTCTGATATTGGTATAGCCATGCTGCTTAAAGATGCTTGCTGCGATCATGCTGCGGTAGCCCCCGGCACAATGGATATAATATGGTTTTTCTTTGTCAAACTGATCCACTTTTTCTTCCAGGTCCTGCAGCGATAAATGTTGTGCTTGCAGCATATGCCCGCTATCCCATTCTCCCGGCTTGCGTACATCAATGATCTGGATGTCTTTATCAAATTTGGCATCTATCAATAGCTCATCGGGCTCGATGCTGATGATCATATCGATGGCTTTTCCAGCTGCCCGCCATGAGTCAAATCCACCCTCGAGGTAGCCCAGGATATTATCAAATCCGGTGCGCGTTAAGCGTAAGACCGACTCATGCTCTTTCTCAATATCGCAAACGAGCATCACAGATTTCCTTAAATCAACCAGGGTAGCTGCCCATATAGCATATTGTCCATTCAGCCCTATATTCATGGATTTGGGTATAAATCCTTTTTCAAAATCATCAGGCTTGCGGCTGTCAATAATTATGGCGCCGTTTTTAATTGCGGTTTCGAAATCATGTGTTGAAAGGGGCTTGAGGCCGCGTTGCATCACCGCATCAAATTGCACGTAACCTGTTTTATTAATGCTGGCATTTTTTGCAAAGTAAACCGGGGGAGCGCTGATGCCTTCGGTTACCTGGCGTATAAATTCATCCACGTTCATTTCCTGTAAAGCATAATTGGTGGCCTTCTGAATTCCAATGGTGCTCTGCCTTTCAGGGCCCAGGCTCTTGCCACAGCTGCTGCCCGCGCCGTGGGCGGGATAAACGATAACATCATCAGCCAGCGTTTTTATTTTTGTGTTTAAGGAATTGTAAAGCCGGGTGCACATCACTTCCCGCGTAAATTTACCGTCGAAAAGATCTGGCCGTCCTACATCACCGATAAACAAAGTATCTCCGGTGAACACCGCATGGTCTTTTCCGTTCTCATCACGCAATAAATAGCTGGTGCTTTCCGGGGTATGACCGGGCGTATGTAGAGCTTTTATCTTTATATCACCGATATTAAATTCTTCGCCATCCTTTGCCACATGCACATCAAAGCTGGTTTCTGTTTCCGGACCGTATACAATAGGTGTGCCCGCTGCTTTTGCAAGGTCGATATGCCCGCTCACAAAATCGGCGTGGAAATGGGTTTCAAAAACGTATTTTAATTTGGCCTTCCGTTCTTCGGCCAGACTGAGGTATGACTGGTAATCGCGGATAGGATCAATTACGGCTGCCTCGCCATTGCTTTCAATATAATATGAGGCCTGGGCTAAGCATCCGGTATAAATTTGTTCGATATACATAATGATAGAAAATTAACGCGAATTTACAATTAATTAATATAATAGGAATTTCTGTGGGCGGATAACGAAGGGATGCAGCGGCATCTCATTTGGCTATTGCGCTGTAAGGAAATTATTCACTTCATCCCAGGCCAATCTACGGGCGATAATTTTCTTATTTTTATCCAGGATATAGATGGTCAACGGGGGATCGAGCTCATATAATTCTTTGTAGTCTTCATTAATCGAAGCGCCATCCACGCAGGCCTTCATATTGTTCGTATGAATGAATTCGAGCCAGTTTTTTTGGGATTCAGATGTTGTTTCCGAATTGATGGCTAAAAGCAATATGTTTTTATTCTTTAGCTTATCAAGCGAAGCATATAATTTTAAGAGGTCTTTCCTTCCGGCGTCTCTGTCGGGATCACAAAATGCAAGGACTACAATTTCTGCATTTATTTGATAAAGGCTGGTTTTTATTAATTTGGTGTTGGGATCTACGGGGCTGTCTGCCGATAACTTATTAAACACGAAATTTTGCGCCGGCGCACCTACCAGGGTATAACGGATTCGTACGATATCAAGCTGTATCCGTTCCATATGCTCCGCTTCGGCCCAGTCTACAAAAGGGATATAATAGTTATCAGCAATATACAAATACACGTCTTCGTGGTTCTTCTTAAAACGATAATGGTTGATCAACGCATCGCATAAATAGCGGAATACAGTATTGTCGGAAAAGGCGTTATTGAATAATCCTGTGATGGTTCTTTCAATAGTGTCATGGCCCTGAGGGATGATAGAATCCAGGTAGTAAGATAATTTATTTTCATAATAGGGTGTATTTAACAGTCCTGTATAACTGAAGATATTTAGATCAGAAATTTGTCTTTCTTCATTATCCTCCATCATTCCTGAACTTAAGAGCAGTGCAAAATAGGATCCAGCATATTTTTTTGTAAGCTTATTAATGTATGCCTTATGCTCCATCCTCAGGGCAGCCAGCCTTTTGTTTAAAGCTTCTACCTGTTTTGTATCATGATTTAATCTGATTTTATTTTTCAGCGCTCCGACGGTAGAATCAAATTCATTCTGCCTGATACGGTAGCTGTAAAATTCAGTGTTCTCCATTGAATTGATGAATTTTATTTCGCGGGAAGCAAGGGTGACTTTGGTTTCAATTTCCAGGTTTTGTTTCTCGCCAAGAAGGAATTCGAAATTCCGGTAATCGGGCAGGATAACAAGATAGATGCCCGGTTCAAGGTTGCGTGAATTTTTAAAAACACCAATGCCATTGGCATCAACTACTGTGGTATCTTCGGCATATTTGGTTTTTTTATTGGCAAAATAATGGGCTAGCAATACGGGCTTATTGCTTAGTCCAACGATTTTTATTTTTATTTCATGCGCTGCAAAGCATGAACAGAGAAAAGTGCTGAAAAAAAGTAAGAATAAAAATCTAAGGGCATTCATTATTTAGATTTTATTTAAAAAAATTCTTCCAGGCTTCCGAAATAAACATCATCCCAGCCTTCAATAATATCATCATAGGCATCATCGGGAATATTGGTATGATTTAATTCAATGGAGGTTCCTTCTTTATGCGGAAAAAGCTTAAGCGTAACGATCGAGGCATTTTCTTCCTCCCCGAAATACCATTGCTGCACTACTTTTTTATTTTCTATGAATTCCAGGTTCTTCCCCGAAATATTGCCTCCCATCATGGAAAATTCCGTCCCCTGATCAGTGCTCATGATCGCTTCTTCATTGGTCCATAAGCTTATAGTGAATGGGTTGGTCATGGCCATATATACCTCGGGTGGGGTAGCGTGAAGAATATAATATTTTTTAAAATCTTTCATTGTAATTTTCTCCGGCCTCCGGGAATATGCAGGAAAAGAGGCCACAAATAAAAGCAATTATAATTGAAATCAAATTTTCGCAAAAGCAATCGTTGCAATGCTAATGCTGGTTCCAGCCAGCTGTAAAATCTTATTTGCACAGGCTTCAAGCGTTGCTCCGGTGGTGATCACATCATCAACTAGCAAAATATGTTTATTTAGAAAGGCTTCGGGCGAATGGATTGCAAATACATCTTCTACATTTTGCCAGCGCTCTATACGGTTCTTTCTTGTTTGCGTCTCTGTGGCTTTATTGCGTATCACGGAATTTGTATCCATGGGTTTGCCAAATATATTCGATAAGCCTTGTCCAAACATGGCGCTCTGATTATAGCCACGTTTCTGAAGCTTGGAATAATGCAATGGAATAGGAACAATGCAATCAATATAACGGTAGGCATGATCGTCGATTAATTGGGCACCGTACCATTCTCCAAGTACTGTGCCTAATTTCGGGGTATTATTATATTTCAAGGCATGCAGCAGTTGTTGCACTGCGCCCGACTTTACAAAATAGAAAAAAGAGGAAGCGTGCACCAGTGGAATGCGTCCGGTAAATAACCGGGTGACGGGATTGGAATCATACTTATGAAAATAGGTGAGAGGTAAATTTGTTTTGCATGTTGTGCAAAGCCAGGTTTCGGTTTTAGCCAGGTCGGTGGAACAGCCATAGCAAACCTTAGGAAATATCGTTTGATATAAATCTTTAAACATATAAGTTTTTATTAATGCTGTTTTAAAATTTTATTGAAGCGAAATTACAATAAAAATTCAATTCATACTATGCCTGTTGCATGAAGCGGATTGGTTTTCGATTTAAAAATTTTCATGCTTGCAACCATGCAACCATTATTTCAATCTTGTAACAAAACAATACGTAATTTATTAGCTCTTAATGTATGAAAACCCCCGTTGCCCTTAGTCTATAAAAATTCGTGGATGCAGATGGGCGTAGTCTCTGACTACGCTTCGCTGTCCTGGCGTTAGCAAATCTCCGATTTGCAATGATGAAAAAATATTAAATATATCCGTATTTAGATATATTTGCCTTAATAAAAATACTTATGACGAACGGATATAAGATTGATGATCAAACAAATTGTATTATCTCACCTTACAGGTTATTGAATGGGTAGATGCAGTGCACGAAATTACTGGAGGTTGAAACCAAAGCTGGAAATTGATATGTTTGAAAGCATTTGATTCAAATGCAAATCGGAGATTTGCTAACGCTGCGACATGAGTCAGAGACTATGCCGAACCGCAATGCGGGTGATTGGAAGACTACGAAGAACGAGGATTCCACAAATATTCCATATAATAGCTTATTATTACACTTGCAAAAGGACCCATCCGAAAATGGTGTGAAGATCAGAACTCCATCTTTTATAAATGATGCCGCTCCGGGGCATTCAGCAGGTCAATTAAAAATATACCCTAATCCTTCCTCTTCCAATTTATTTATCGAATCCTCAGAAAAGGAAATGTCAACTCAAATCTTTTCTTTATCTGGCTCACTGATCTCAAATTTAAAGCAAGAATCTTTTACTATTGGAGAATACACCAATCAAATCGATATTACCAGCTTGCCGGCCGGCATCTATATTATTAAAATCGGTAGTGAAATGTCCCGCTTCGTAAAAGAATAAAAAATTACTATCTTGAATCCTGAAATCAGTTTATAACCCTTCAAACACAATCGCAGCTCCTTGCCCAACACCAATGCACATGGTAGCCAATCCGTATTTGCTTCCGCGTTTTTTCATTTCATGAAGTAATGTGGCACTTATTCGTGATCCGCTTGCTCCCAAGGGATGACCTATTGCGATGGCTCCTCCATTGACATTAACTTTGGAAATATCCAATCCTAAATCCCTGATGCAGGCGATGCTCTGCGATGCAAAGGCCTCGTTCAATTCAATCAGGTCGAGATCATTCACCGTTAGGCCGGCGCGTTGCAAAGCTTTTCTGGTGGCGTATACGGGGCCTATGCCCATATATTTCGGCTCAACTCCTGCAATGGCCATACTCTTGATTTTAGCCATAGGCCTGAGCTTGTATTTGTTAACCGTTTCTTCATCACATAAAATCATACAAGCCGCCCCGTCGTTGATACCGCTGCTATTGCCAGCCGTTACGCTTCCATCAGCCACGAAAGCGGGTTTTAATTTTGATAAGGCCTCCAGGCTTGAGATGCGGGGCTGTTCATCAGTATCATAGAGTATAGTTTCTTTTTTGGAAAATATTTCCACAGAAACTCTTTCTTCCTTAAATTTATGCAGGGCCTCAGCAGCAAAATATTTCTCCTGCGATGCAATGGCAAAAGCATCCTGTTCGCTGCGGCTTATATTCCATTTATTGGCCACATGCTCCGCCGTCTCGCCCATGGTATACGTATGACCGGCCTGTGCCAGCTTCTTATTGGTGAATCGCCATCCAATAGTAGTATCATGAACTTCTGCAATACGGCCGAAGGCATGGTCGTTTTTGGCCATCACAAAAGGAGCACGGGTCATACTCTCTACACCACCTGCGATATAAATTTTTCCATCGCCGCATTGAATGCCCCGCGAGGCATCCATGATACTCTGTAATCCTGACGCACATAACCGATTTACAGTAACGCCACCGATGGCATGGGGCAAGCCTGCAAGCAATACTGCCATCCTCGCCACATTTCGGTTATCCTCTCCGGCCTGGTTGGCCGCCCCCAATACGATATCCTCTATTTCGTTTAAATCAATGCCGGGGTTTCTTTCACAAAGCTTTTTGATCGTCAATGCCACAAGATCATCAGGGCGTATGGCACTTAAGGCTCCAGCGAATTTCCCCACCGGCGTTCTTACGATATCTACAATATATACAGTATTCATAGGAGGCATAATCAAAAATAAAAAAAAATGGAAGGCAGATCTGTGTATCCGCATTTCTGTTATTCAATACCGGGACAAAAGTAGTTTAATTTTAAAAATCATTGAATTAATTACTTCTTAAATATTCATTAATTCTTAATTCAACATTCTCCCTTATATCAAGATAAAATAAATTATAATCACCCGAATGATAGATAGGACTTCGGATGATGAAGCTTCCGGGAAATTTAGGTTTTGTTGTCCATAGCAGCCCCTGGTGCACTTGTGCATCACAAAAATGGGGCCTAATCCGGGTGAAAGGGCGTATCACCGCGCCTTTGCTTTTATTCGAAGAAACGCAGGTCTCATCCAACCTCCAACATATGGGATTGGTGCAAACGGAATGGACTAGTCCTTTTGAATAATAATCAGGGATATAGTTCTTTTCAAAAGTATTCCAGCAGGTAAAACAATTAACCTGCGAAGAATCTGCACAGGGCGGGATAGCGGGCAACGAATCAACAGGTACAGGCATACCTACAAGGTAGGCGACAACAAGCCTTTTTTGAAGCGGCTTGTTCATAAAATATTCCTGAAGCAGCCTCACCGCATGAATTGTTCCCTGGCTATGGGAGGCAATAACAATGGGTCTGTTATTATTATAATTTTTCAAATAATATTCGAAAGCTGCCTTAATATCCTGGTAGGCAAGATCCAGCGACAGTTTTTTATCCTGCATATCATTGGTCAAAAAGGCTGTATAATGTGCCTGGCGGTAATTCGGGGCGTACACCCTGCAAGAGCCATTAAATAAGGATGCCTGGTATAAGATAGTGGAGCCCTGTGTTTGGCTGTTTAATTTTTTGTTCTTAATATCTGCATTCCAAAGAAAAGCATCCTCGTGCTTGTTTATATAGGTTGTAGGGTAGATAAAAAAAACATCAGCCTTGGCAATAGCCTGGTTATCGGTGAGGCCGGAAGGGGTGCTGTCGGCGCAATCGTGCACTGTAGGCAGGGAAGCCCAGGCGCTAAGCGATGAATAATCCGGAGCGGTTGGAATATTTGATGGATCAAAATGTGTTTTGATAAAATATGATTGGGAGCAGGCTGCAGCCGAATGAAACAGGAAGCCGCAAAAAATAATTTTAATAAGAAACTTCATCGTATTTTATTGAAGCAGAGAAATAGGCAATTATTTTTTCTTATAAATGGGTACCGTGCTGCAGGGTTCACCATACATAATGCTTTTTACATAAGGTGTAAGCATGCGTGTAACTTCCACATAGGCAGCAGTGGGAATATCTATTTCTCCGCATCCTTTAATCACCACACGCTGGTTGGCGTATTCTTGCGGATTCACTTTATTCAAGGCCGTGATCAGCATCATAGATTCCATTTCCGGGAGTGTACCGTAAAACAGATGATGTGCTATAGGTGCTAATTTATTAGCAAGTAACATATATGCCCAGGTAGGAATAATTGCATCAACACTACAGTATAATGCCATATTTTTATCACGGTATTGCTCCCAGTTGTGCTCCGAGATAAAAGCCCGGAAATCTTTTTCTCTCAGTATAAGTCCCTGGAAAAGGCATTGCAGCATATCGAACGAGGCACGTTCATGCCTGTCATATAAATCTTCAAGATTAAATGTGATCAAGCTGCTTTGGGAAACCTTATTGATTATTATATCTTCCATAATTAACCATTAGTCAAAAGTTCAGTATCAACAGTGGCATTCACATATTTGCGCCATTTTTCAATCAGCAGCTTCATATCCGAAGGAAGCTCGCTCTCAAAATAAACATCCTCTCCCGTTGCCGGATGCTTGAAACCGAGTGATTTTGCATGTAGCGCCTGTCGCGGACATATGGCGAAACAATTTTCTACAAACTGCTTATACTTGCTGAAGGTTGTTCCTTTTAACACTGATGCCCCACCGTAAGTTTCATCATTAAATAAAGGATGCCCGGCATACCTCATATGAGCCCTTATCTGGTGCGTTCTTCCGGT
>JBBRJE010000099.1:0-8816 GCA_038219845.1 Bacteroidia bacterium | reverse complement strand
CTGGGAAGCGAACTCAGGATGCTTCTTGGCTGCTTCCACCCAGAAAATGTCCCGCGCTGTCAATTGTATGGTCCCAGTTAACCAACGATCTTAAAGAAACCCCAAAATGTAAATGCAGCTTTGAGGAAGGTGTATCGGAATACATTCCCAACGAATTAGCATAAGTAAACAACAAGGATAATAAAAGGAATATCGTCAGGATAAGTTTTTTCATTAAAAATTCTATCTGAATGGAGTAGAAAATTTAGGATCCGTGATCATGGTCTCATCGGTCAACGTGTTTAAGAATGCAATGAGATCCAACTTATTCTGTTCGGTGAAATTAAATTTCCTTGGAGCGTTGGAGACTTTAAGGTTTGCCGAAAGGTTGGGATTGTTTTTTATATTTCCACTATAATGTTCCAGCACTTCATCCAGTGTTTTAAACCGGCCATCATGCATATAAGGGCCTGTAATAGCTACATTTTTTAAACGGGGGATTTTATATGAACCATTATTGCCCTTATCAATATCGGCTGCATCGAGTCCTATATTTCCGCTTTTATTCACTGTACCATATGCCGATGGGAACATGGAAGATAGCAGGTGGCAATTCTGGCAGCCATTATTGGTGAATAATGCTTTACCACGTAATTCCTCCGGAGAGAAATTGCTGAAATTCGTTTTTATTCCAAGATCAAATTTTGAATTATTACTCACGATAGAGAAAAGGAAATTACCTAAACTCTCCTGTATCCTTTTAGAAGTTACTTCTTCATCGCCATAATATTTTTTGAATAATTCTTTGTAATAGCTTAGGTTGCTTACTTTTTCAGCGATCAGGTCGATCCTTTCAAAACCCATTTCAATATGGTTGGCAATAGGTTTCAATACCTTACCTGTATTCAGAAAGGAATCTTATACAAGAGGCGCTTTGTAAAAATTTAAAGCATCCTTTAAACAATATAAAATATTAAAGCCGCAATTCTAAATCAAACGGTGTTTAGAACCGGAAGCCCACCCATATTCCCGATCTGAAGCCATATGATTTACCACTATAATCAATCTTGGCATGGGCATCGCTGTCAACAGTTACCGTTACATCACCATACTTGAAATTATCCTGCACGAAATCTGTGAATCCCTGCTTGTCGATTTTACCAAAATCGGCATTGGCATCGAAGCTGGCTTTCGAGCTTCCAAACTGCAGGCCTGCGAGCCATACATCGATTACAAATCGCTTAAAAATTGATCTTTGATAACCCAGCATCACTCCCGGATGGGTGCTTCGTAAGCTGCCTGTAAATACGATGGGGATGGCAGCGCTATTACTGTCTTTATAGATGAAGGTTGCATATACCCTGGATGAGGAGAACCTAAGATAGGGAGCAATATACAAACCATGAGGCGACCCTTTACGACTGATATACAAGCGTAGCTCGGGGGTGAAATACATATTAGAGGTGGTGTACAATTCTGTAAGCGAAACTTTAGCCCGAATTTTTTCCAGCTGTTTATTGGGTACATTATTCATCACCTGGTTAATATATGAGCCTAAATGCAATTGCGAATTATAGCCAGCCTGCACACAGGCAGAGAAGTTCCTCAGCATGCTTCGCTCATATTGTAATGAATAAGTTTTGAAAAAAAACGGGGGCAAATTTAATTTCAATGCATTCTTCAAATCTTTCCCATGCAGGCCTGTAACCTGAGGCGGCGTTGCATCCGAAACAATAAAATAAAAAAAAGCAAATATTAAAATCAATGATCGTTTCATATAATGATAAATAAATCTTTTTAAAATCTATAACCAAGACAGAGCCCCAGGCGGGTACCGAAAAATGAATATCCGAATCCCACTTTGATATCTTTATCAGCAATATCCGACCCAAAATTTCTCAATAATGGAATATCCTTTATTGTATTCTGAAGGTCTTGAACAAAGGTGGGTTTGTCAACAATCGAAAAATCATCCTGGGTTCTAAGCCGGAACCGGTTGGCCCCGGCGTGGGCGCTCAGTATCCACCAGTCGATAAGAAAATGATTTCCAAGCCTCCATTGATAGCCCGTAACTAATCCTAAATTGGTGCTGGTGAACAATCCCGTAAATATAAAATTAACATTAAAATTCACATCGGTATAAGCCACTTTTGAAATTACTGCATAACGCAGGTATCGAAGGTAAGCGCCGATATATAAACCGCTATTCTGCTTATCTCTGAAATAATAGCGGTATTCGGGACTAAACTGGAATCCCCCGTTAAATTTTAATTCTTTAAATATCACTTTCCGGCTACCGAATGATTTATACCGGTCGTAATAATGTTCGAGTAAATAAGTAGGGAACGTATAACCACCCTGGCATAAGAAACTTTTTTTTGAGGTGATTGAATATTCGTATTGAAGCGATACAGTTTTAATGACTAACGGAATAAGATTCAACTTCACCGCATGCCTTCCTTCCTGGGAATGAAGCGGTAATGAAGCTCCAAGAATTATTAAAAGGAAGACATATTTTTTCATTATTCAAATATAAAAGAAAAGAAATAAATATTTAAGCTCTTATACCTGGGCATCAACCGAAGTAAGGACAGTGCAGGTGATTTCAGCAATCTCCTGTAGCTGTGATTGCTGCAACTGGCTGCCGGATGGAAGGCAGATGCCTCCTTCGAATAGTTTTACTGCATTGCCATTAAGGAACTTTTTATAACGAAGAAAGGCGGGCTGCAAATGCATGGGCTTCCATAAAAATCTGCTTTCAATATGGGCCGATTTTAATTTGCTATATACTTCGGACAGGGCATTGTTACCCAGGAAAAAGGTGCTTAACCAGCGGTTGCTATAGGCATTTAAAAGCTCATCCTGTGAAAAAAGACCACTGCCTTCAAACGATGAAAATGCCTTTTTATAATAGTTGTAATTCCGTCGCCTGGCCTCTACCCGTTCCTCAATCACCTGTAATTGTGCCCTCCCGATACCCGCTAATATATTACTCATACGGTAATTGTATCCCACCTCTTCATGATGGTAATAGGGAAGGTTCTCCTTAGCCTGGTTGCTCAGATATTTCGCCTTCTCCACATATTCCTTATTCTTAGAAACAAGCACCCCTCCGCCGGAAGTGGTGATTATTTTATTGCCGTTAAAAGAAATCACACCGATATCGCCGAAGGTCCCAAGCTTTTGTGATTGGTAGCTTGCACCCAGTGCATCCGCTGCGTCTTCAATCACCAGGATACCAAATTCGTGGCAGATGGATAATATTTCTGTAATCTTGGCTGGCACGCCATAGCTGTGCACGAGGATCAGCGCCTTGGGCTTGCGTTGCTTTTTCACCAGGTCTTCAATGGCCGACCTTAAAATAACCGGATCAATATTCCAGGTATCCATCTCGGAATCAAGGAATACCGGCTCTGCCCCAACATAGATGATGGGGTTAACACAGGCTGCAAAAGTAAAGGTAGGCACCAGCACAATATCGTTGCGCTCCACTCCAAGTATTACCAGCGCCAGATGCAGTCCGGCAGTAGCAGAGGTAATCAGGGCTGCATAGGGTATATCAAGATAGTCTTCCAGCTCTTTTTCAAAAGCATCGATATTATTTCCATAGGGTGAAACCCAATTGCTTTGCAAGGCTTCTTCGATATAATTTTTTTCGAAGCCTGTTAAATGGGGTGGAGATAGGTAGATCGAGAACAAATTAGTTTTCTTAATTGTGAACTAGTAATTAGGAAAAGGCCGGCTTTCCCTAATGCATTGAAATTTTATTTTATTTTTTATTGTAATACGTCATCGCCGTAGGTAAATAAGCACGGATATCGTTGATTCGTTTTTGATCGGTGGGATGGGTGCTTAAGAAGAATGGCGGTTTAGCGCCTCCCTGTGAAGCCATACGGGTCCAGAAAGTGAGCGCTTCATTGGGGTCGTAACCAGCCATGCTCATAAATACAAGACCTAATTTATCGGCCTCCGATTCCTGATCGCGGGAAAATGCCAGCTGACCCAGCTGTGCGCTGATTCCATAGGCAGTATTAAATATCATCTGGGCAGTATCCGATTTGGTGGAGGTAGCCACATTAACCGCGATGCCACCAAGGTAGAAGGCCAGGCTTTGGCTCATTCTTTCATTTCCATGCTGGGCAATAGCATGTGATATTTCATGGCCCATAACTACCGCCAGTCCGGCTTCCGTTTGTGTCACAGGAAGTATACCGGTATATACCACCACTTTTCCGCCAGGCATGCACCAGGCATTGACAGTTGGATCTTCTACGAGATTAAATTCCCAGTTATATCCATCGATGCGGCTGGAATAATTATGTGATTTTAAATAAGAAGTGCAAGAAGCTGCAATCCGCTGTCCTATGCGCTGAACCATAGCGGCATTATTGGAATTGGTGGAAAGCTTGTTGGTATTGAGGAAGGTCTTGTATTCCGTTAATGCCATCGCATTCATCTGGCTCTCCGGTAATAAGTGCAATTGACGGCGGCCGGTAATAGGAACTTTAGCGCAGGAAATAATAAAAGTTATTATTACCGATAATGCAATAAGACGTTTTAATGGGAAAAATTTCATGATTTCAATGATTTACTTTTTATCTTCAATTTTCGCGCTTAATTTCTCCTGAAGTAAAGCGGTGCATTGGCCCTGCATTTCTGTCAGCGACCCGTTATTCACCTGGCATTTACCTTTAAAGTGAACAATATTCGCGCATTGTTCAGCTTGTGCTTCTTGGTGGCCGCAGGTTTTCACCAGGCAATAAATGACATGATCAAAAGTATTTACGTCATCATTATACAAGACCAAAGCATATTGCTTTTCGTTTTCAACGACGACCTCCAGTGCTTCTTCGAATTGTGTTGCGGACATAAATGTAATTTAGTTTTAGAAACAAGTTACTTCTGATAGTCTTTACGGCCCTTACGGTGTTTCTTCAAAATATTGGCTTTGCTCTCATTGCCACCAAACAAGCGGACAATATTTTTTCTATGCGTAAGAATTACCATCAAAGCAATACATATGCCAAAAACGATCAGCCACTTTTCGTGGTTATGAAAAATAAATAAAATGGAAACAGGCAACATCACAGCCGCCATCATGCTGCTTAAAGAAACGAAGCGTGTGGTGAAAAGGATGATGAGGAAGAATATTACGCAAACCCCTGCGGCAGGCAGGTTCACCGACAGGATCAGACCAAAAAGTGTGGCCACTCCTTTGCCCCCGCGGAAACCAATATAAATAGGGAACACATGTCCTAACACCGCGGCCAGCCCGAAAAACAGTTGCATATTTACAAATCGCTCCTGGCCGTAGAAATAGTCACCGACAAAAAAAGCAAAATTGGCAGCCGTGAAGCCCTTGAGAATATCGATAACCATCACAATAATCCCGTATTTCCTGCCTAATACTCTGAAAGTATTCGTAGCACCTGCATTGCCGCTTCCATGATCCCGGATATCGATGCCGAAAAATCCTTTGCTTACGAGTACCGCAGTAGGTATCGAACCTAAGAGGTAGGCCAGCCCGCCAAATGAAATTATTTTAATTAATTCAGAAACTTCCAATAGTGTTCAAAAATTTATTAATAAAGGACGGCAAATTTAATAAAATTTACTTAACCCTTCCCTTTATTGTTTGCACCAGGTTAAAACGTAGTTATCAAAGATAAAGTATTGAATATCAATAGATAGTATACCGGCAGACTTTAGAATATCAGCCTTGAATTTCCCTTTATCTTCAAAATTAAAGGGGTGTACCCGTAATTCATCTTTAAAAATTACCTCATTGGCACTATAAAATTTATATAAAGTTTCCTTGGCACTCCATATTAAGGTAGTATAAATCACGTTTGAGGTTTCGGGGAAAAACTTTTCTTCTTCATGAATAAATTTATGCTGAACCCTTAAGATACGGTCATCAATTCGTTCCAAATCTATTGCTGCATGCACCTTATCGCTTACAATGATGGCTGCATAATTGTTGGAATGAGAAATGGAAACCTGTTTTTGTGAATTTGAAGGTTTGCCATATTCATTTTTAAGGAGGGGAGTTTGGAGCCCTGCATAATTAAACAATAAGATACGGGTACTCAGGAAATGGGTATTATGCCATAGTTTTAGCTTTAAGTTTTCATCTATCCCGGCTAAGGCAAGTTCTTTATTTATAGAAAGGAGGGAAGAGAGTTCCGCCGCAGTTTCCACAATATGCCATATATAAATGCTAATGTCCTTGTGGTTGATGATCCGGTATATCACGAGTTAAAGAGTATTATACGTCCTGGAATTGTATATCGTAAAGCTTCTTATAATTGCCATTTTGCGACAAAAGGCTTTCATGATTCCCCTTTTCAATGATCCGGCCATGGTCCATAACGAGGATCTCATCAGCATTTTGTATGGTGCTTAATCGATGCGCGATAACAATGGAAGTTCGGTTTTGCAATAAGAGTCCAATGGCCTTTTGGATCAGCTCTTCATTGGCCGAATCAATTGAAGATGTTGCTTCATCAAGAATAAGTATCGTTGGATCATGAGCCAAAACGCGGGTAAAGGAGATCAATTGTCGCTGCCCGGTAGATAAGTTGGCACCACGCTCCATCACATTATAGTGATATCCACCCGGCAATTTTTCTATGAATTCACTTGCACCGGTAGCCTTCGCGGCTTCCATAATCTGCTTCAGGCTGATTTTTTCATTGAAAAGTGAGATGTTTTCTGCGATTGTTCCGCTGAAAAGAAAGACATCCTGGAGTACCATCCCGATATTGCTTCTTAAATAAGATAGTTTATATTCGGTGATTTTATTTCCATCAATACGTATCTCTCCTTCCAATCCTTCATAAAAACGATTTAATAGGTTGATGATTGTGGTTTTACCGGAACCGGTAGATCCTACAATGGCAAGTGTTTTTCCTTCGCGCACCTCAAATGATATATTATTTAATACATTTTGATTTTCACTATAAGCGAAAGTTACATTCCTGAATTCGATATTTCCTTTGATCGGATCGGTATTAAATCCAAGATCCGTTTCAAGGGTGGAGGTTTCATCTACCAGCTTAAAAACCCGTTCTGAAGCCACCATTCCCATTTGCATCGTATTAAACCGATCGGCTATGATACGAATAGGGCGGTAAAACATATTGATATACATGATGAAGGCGGTGATCATACCCGGAGTTATCCCATTTTGATCCAGATATCCGTGTAAACCATACCAAATAATAAAAGCAACCGACAATGCCGTGATAATTTCTACGACCGGAAAAAAAATGGAATAGGCCATGATCCCGTCAATATTAGCCTTGGTATGTTCTTTATTGATCCGGTTGAATTTATCGAACTCTTGTTTTTCCACACCGAAGATCTGCACAATTTGCATGCCCTGGATATGTTCATGCACGAATGCATTAAGTTTCGCAACCGCGTTACGCACCCCATGGAACGATTCCTTAACCCTGTTCTTAAATATATTGGCTGCAATAAGGAGCAGCGGCAAAACAGACAATGATACCAGGCTCAGTTCCCAACTTTGATAAAACATGATGAACAGGATCAACACAATTTGAAGGATATCTCCACTAATGGTAATTAATCCCTCTGAAAAATTATCTGCAATGGTTTCAATATCGCTAACCACGCGGGTAACTACCGTGCCTACAGGGGCTTTATCAAAATACTTGAGTTTTAAATTCAGGAAGAAGGTATAAACTTTTTTTCTCAGGTCCCGGACTACATTTTGTCCCAATACCTGAGTGATATAACCCTGATAAAACTGGAAAAATGTTTGGACAAAAAGCATGGCTACCAGAATAATAATAAGCCATAATAAACCAAGTTCATCTTTCCCTGCTATTTTATTGTCAATAGCATATTGAACGAGTAAAGGGCGTAGTGCCCCCAGTACCGCCATCAAAATTGTTAATATGATTGCCCACCATACCTGTTTTTTATATGGTGAAGCCATTCCATACACCCTTCGCATAAGCTGCCAGTCGAAGGCCAGCCCTGTTTTTATTTTTGGTGTAGGCATTGATTTTTAAAAAGGCAAAGATAAAGAAGGGCATCAGCAATTGAACCTAACAAAACAGATCCAATCAAACTAATTCAAAAGTAGATTTTTAAATTTACTTTTTACTTTCTTTTTCCAATGTATTTATTAAGCTAAATCCATTTTAAAAGAAGAGAATATTGTAATGTCTAAAACAAAAAATTAATAAGCCCAATTATAAATTCGGAGATTTATAGTTGAAACCATATAAACAAAAATGAGGGCGCAAAGCCCTCATTTTTGAATAAGCATTTTTGAAAAAACAGTGTTAAGCTTTTGTCATATTAAAAATGTTTCTTGTCTTTAAACTTAAACAAAATGAAGCTCCTACTAATATTTATACCTAACCCATTTCCGTTAGACTGCGAAAAGAATCCCTTATTTACTCCCACAGAATTAATATCAAAAGCGGTTAAAGATTTATAACTCTTACCATGATAATATAATACTGAAATTGTAAATATTTCAGTAGTTTTATTATACATAGTTATAGATATTCCAGCATCATAAATAAATACTTCATTTATTTTTCTTTTTCCTTGGACGGATCCATAAATTCTATATGTATGAATGTATATTGAATCATTTTGGGAAATTGGTGCAGAAAAATAGTCTCCACCTGTTATATGTTCACTTACCCTATTTTCTTTAAATGTATATGAAAGTCCAATTGTGAAAGAAACTAAAAATTTTAGGTTTGTGGCATTAGTAACAATTTTTTTTTCTAAAGAGTGATTGAAGTAAATAGGAATTGTATTAAATTTAACTTCGCTTATTCTGTGATACT
>JBBRJE010000098.1:0-8857 GCA_038219845.1 Bacteroidia bacterium | reverse complement strand
TTCTCGGCACGTTCTTTGAAATCGGCGATCTCCAATATAGCTTGCTTTTCCTGAAGGCTTACCCCAAGATTGGATGAGATGAAATGCACCAAAAAAATCGGGTCATTGATATTGCGTAAGGCGCCCACCGCTTCTGAAGGGATATTGGGTGAGAGTTGTATGAATTTGTTGGCGATCTCTTTTATCGAATCCAGCAAAGCATTGATTTCCCTGTCTTTCTTATCTATTTTATTTTCCTTGAGCTCGATCACTTTGGCAGTGATATAAGGCTCGGTATTCACCACCTCATTAATGCGGAATCTTTTTTTACCCTGTATGATCACCGTAGTATTTCCATCCGGAAGACGAAACATTTTTAGGATAACGGCCACGGTGCCCACGCTATTTAAATCTTCCACCGTAGGTTCTTCAATGCTCCCGTCTTTCTGAGATACGACCCCCACAATCTTTGTTGATTTATGGTGGTCTTTGATAAGCTTGATGGACTTATCGCGGCCCACGGTAATGGGTATAATCACCCCGGGGAATAGCACCGTATTACGTAATGGAAGTATGGGCAGGATCGCAGGGACTATGACATTATTATTATTAAGGTCGTCGCCGGAAATCGGAATAAACTCGAAATTCTCATTTTCATCATCGATGATATTCGAAGTTATAATTACCGGTTCTTTATTTTCTCCACTCATGAATTGTACTTTGTATTATAAAGATAGCTTTTCAAACAATTGCTATGCCATGCCAAATATAGGCGTTTTTGTCAGAAGTACACCGTTGTTATATGTCACTTCTTGCAAATAAAAACATTATTCTATTAAGATGAACTCTTCTTTTATCGGTAATATCTCGGCGGCCCGGGCTTCCACTTCAAATTTATTATTATAGTATCCATTACGAAGGCTCTCCAGGAGATATTTCGTGATAAAACGGAGGAGGCCTTCCTGCCGGTACTGCAGGATATGTTGTAATTCATGCCGGAGATAGGCTTCATCTTCAAGGAAATTTGTTTTTGAAATGCCCCATAAATAAATTGTATGGCCCACTACAATGGCACAACAGTCTTTTTTTAATTTTGCTGCCGAAAGCCTTGCCAATATGCTTTTCTCCCTGATATGGTAATAAATTATCATGAATAAAAAAGCGCATTCACAGGTTAAATGAATGCGCTGCTTGTGAATTTAATTTAATCAAAGCTTGATAAATACCCAATGCTCTACATAGGAATGATCGCCATAGGCATTCAGCTGGTTAATATCCGTTATGGTAAGTTCGAGCTTATCTATCCATAACCCGGTTATATCGAAAGTTTTAAAATCCTGCAAAACCAGCACTGTCTTTTTATATTTATCCTTCCATGACCAGGTTTTATTTTTTAATGAATTGGTATAATTTAAACCGTTGGTGGCTATTTCTTCAATATAGCTATAATGAGAAGAGGACGAATCTGATATGGTGAGCGTAGCGTTGATGGTGCCTACATATGTTTTCGAGAGGGTGTCGGTTCCCCTGGTCTCGGTGTATTTGTCCTTGGTTAAGGTTCGTATCACGATATTTATTTTGCCATTCTGGTCTACATCATGATCCTGGATCTGTAGCTCTTTTAGTTTCCAGGTGCCGGAAATTCTTTTCGAACGTTTGTATATCGACACAATAGGGTCGTTCTCACCTTTCTTAATGCATCCTCCAAAGAGAAGAGGCAAGAGAAATAAAAGTAAACTAAGTTTTAATAATCGCATGAAAATAAGCTGGTTATTTTAACTGCAAACATACATGAATTTTCGGAAATGATAAAATGGCGGGGGTGATTGGTGGCAATTATCCAACACAGGAAATCCGGGATTTAATCGGACAAAAAGGACAGAAAATTATTAATTTGTTTTTAAAAACTAAATTTGCTCCCGTTTATGACTAAATATCTCCTTATTCCTTTTCTTTTTGCGGCCATCATATGCATGGGGCAGGATGAGATCCCGGCCTTGATAAGTGTGGATCTTTACAAGCAGCACGATACACTGGGGTATAATATAGTTAATTCCATCCCCTATCTGATCAATGAAGGCGTGCATTCGGGGAAAATTCATTTATGGGATACGCCAAAAAAAGAAAAAGACCTGAGCGGTAAATTTTTAAAGCAGCTGGAAGAGGCCAACAATACCCAGTTCGTTCAGCAGCATTTCTTGTTTATTCATGAATTATGGACCAGCACCAAACGCAGCACCGCATTCCGCATCATCGGATTTTCTTTCATTGGCGAGAACAAATCAGACAGCTCAAAATTCAATTATGGATTTATTGATATTGCAGATATTGAGCAGGCATTAAAAACAAATTATATCCCCGTTAACATTAATGGATATTATCATACCACCTATTGGGATGCCTTATATCACAGGGATTACAGCTTTAACCTGCTGCAATTGGGAAATAAATATTATACTGATTACGACGTCGCTATCAAAAATAAAAATAAATATTTCAATCGAAAGAAAAAGCTGACCACTTATTATGATATCCCCCAGCAAAAATTCGTTGCCTGTCGGTTGGATAAAAACGTAGCCGCCAAATCGCCGGAAGCGCAGGAACTGCTCAATGCATTTAATGCACATTACAAAGCCAATAAGGAAGAATTTCTTAATGATGGCGGGGATAAAATCACCACCCACCTGAACACGAGATATATTATCAATATCACCCGGATCGAGTTCAGCAGTGTATGGCAGAAAAAAGGGAAATTTATTAAATCGGAGCCGGAGTATCTATTACTTTTTACCGACGACACCATGCTGGATACATTATTTATGAAGGAGCTCGACAAATGGACGGAGCAGGTGAACTACAAAACCATAGCACAGCTTATCAGGGATAATAAATATGATGTGCTCATCACGCGTATCAACGATACCAATATCTACGAGCAGGATTCCAAAAGATTTTTAGAAGCCCTCCGTTATTATTATTGGGATAAAATAAGCGAGTATGTAATTCGAAAGTAGGACGTAGGGCGTATAACGTAAATCGTAAAAAGTATTACGTATCACGTATAACGTAAATACAGCGAAATACGGATTTACGCTATACGTTATACGATTTACATTATACGTTATACGATTTACATTATACGATTTATGTTCCAAGCTTAAAACAACAAATTCGTTTCTTCGATAAATTTTAAAATCTCCGACTGCCCGATAGCTGTTTCAGCAGAAGTGGTAAATTGTTGTGGAAGCTCTTCCCAATATTCAAGCAATTCGCTGGTAATTATTTTAATATTCTTCTGAAAAGAAACCTTCCCCACTTTATCAGCTTTAGTATAGGCAATCACAAATGGAATGCTATTTTCGCCCAGGTTATTCATGAATTCCAGGTCGTTCTTTTGAAGGGGCAGCCGCAGGTCGAGCAAAACAAAAACGCACATCAGGTTTTCACGTTTCATCAAATAATCATTGATCATCACTTTCCAGCTGGCACGGTCGGTCTTGGCTGTTTTTGCATAACCGTATCCCGGGAGATCAACCAGATACCATGAATTATCGATCTCGAAATGATTGATGGTTTGTGTTTTTCCCGGAGTACCGGAT
Organism: Bacteroidia bacterium; assembly: GCA_038219845.1. Classification (GTDB taxonomy): domain Bacteria; phylum Bacteroidota; class Bacteroidia; order UKL13-3; family UKL13-3; genus CAINMV01. The sequence goes on along the minus strand of JBBRJE010000098.1, from coordinate 5,279 downwards.
ACTTTCGCCAATTTACTATTACCCATCAGCATATTGATCAGGCTCGATTTCCCTACATTAGACCTCCCGATAAATGCATATTCCGGCTTGTCGGCTGCGGTTAATTTTTCCACCTGGGTTTGACTGGTTAAAAATTTAGCGAAGGGCATTGGGAATTAAAAATTAAGAATTAAAATTTATTGTTACTGTACCTATTTAACCAACGACTGTTAACTGACGACTGTCGACTATTTCAAGCGTTCCTGTAGTTTCTCTACGAATACCAGTGTGGCGGGGCACCTTGGGATGTTCTCTGCGATAACATACGATATATCATTAAAATCCTTGCGTTGGAAATGAGGGAACAGTCTGCAATCCGCAGGTCGGATTTCATATACCTCACATTTATTATCGATAAGATTTAGATGCTGGCAGGGGGTGCTTTTGTTTACAATATCCCCATTGTCTTTATCAACATCTAAATATTTTTTAAAATATTCCTTTGATGTCATGCTTACATGTGCAGCGATTCGTTTTATTTCTGTTCGCTTGAATGTAGGCGTCATCTTGCGGCAGCAATTGGCACAAGCAAGGCAATCCACTTCGGCCCAGGTTTCAATGCCAACTTCAGCATTGGTTTTAAGCAAACCTTTCGGCGGATTTTTCTCTACCCGTTTTAGGAATTTCTTCAGCTCTTTTTTCTTTTGTATGCCTCGGCGTTCCAGTTTCTGTACGTTCATCATGGTATTTTATTGAATATTTTATTCAAAGATGAGATTAAATTTTGTAGCTACTATTTTTAAGTCGTTTACAACCTCTTCATGCAAAGGTATTCCTTCTTTTGTTCTTATCCTTACTGACTCAAATTCAGGTTCGCCGGGAACAATTACCGGCTGAGCCTTATCGATGGGTTCCGAATTCTTAAAGGAATCAATCCATTGGTCCATATTATTTTTAAATTCATTCGCAGGGCGAAAAGCATTCACGCTGATAGCTCCCACAAAATGCCCAATACCATCACCCGGTAAATTGGCCAGGGGTTCTAAGAATGCCACAAAGGGAGGCACCCAAGGCCCGTAATTCGCGCCGCTCAGCACCCCGCAAAAAATATCGACCATGCTGCTTAACGCATAACCTTTATGTGCGCCATTGCTAAGAGTACTTCCTAATGGCAGAAGGGCACCTCCGTTTTTTAATCCATGAGCATCCTGTGTTATCTGTCCTTCTTTTGTTTGCAACCAGCCTGAAGGAATTTCTTTCCCGGTGCGTTGTGCGATCTCCAGTTTCCCATTGGCAGCAGCGCTTGTAGCCATATCAATTACCACCGGTTGATATTTATTAGCCGGAAACGCATAAGATATTGGATTGGTTCCCAGCATACGTTGCCTTCCATGGGTAGGAGCCACCAGTGGACTTGCATTGGTCATCGCAATGCCGATCATATCGTGGGGAAGAGCTTTCATCGCATGGTAGGCTGCAATGCCGAAATGGTTGCTGTTTTTTATTGCTGTAAACCCACAGCCGTAAATCTTTGCTTTTTCAATAGCCAGGTCCATGCCATAAGGAGCAGATACCAAGCCCAGGGCCCTATCGGCGTTTAAGGTGGCGGTAGTGAATGTTTCATGCTCTAATTTAAATTCAGGCCGCATATTAATGCGCTCCTTTTCCCATAACCGAACATAGCCCGAAAGGCGCGCCACACCGTGTGAATCGATGCCCCGCAGGTCGGCCTTTATCAATACATCCGCAGCCAGCGAGGCATGATTTTCATTGCAGCCCATCTGGATGAATACCTGTTTCGTGAACTGTTGTAGCGCTTCTTTTGAGATGATCATCACCAGCTGCGAAAATAATACGCCGGAATTATATTCTTGCCAGGCGTTTGATAATTCACTACACCATTTGGTAACATTTTGATAACACATCAATAAACTCCGGCTAATACCTCCAGGATAAATTCGTGACCTAATTAATATATTAAGATGAAGAATATTTTATGTCTCGCCCTTGTTTTAATCAGCCTTGCTTCTTACTCCCAAATCACAACGGGTAAAGGCAGCATCACAGGTAAAATTGTGGAGCTTAAATCGGGTGAGGAATTAACAGGGGCTGTAATTAGTTTAGAATCAATTGCATTAGGCGCAGCATCCGATATACAGGGGAATTACCTGATCAAAAATATCAATCCCGGAACCTATACCATATTATGCAAATCATTAGGCTACCAGCCCAAAAGAATAACTGGCATCGTTGTGAAATCAGGGGAGGTAACGCTTCTGAATGTTTCCATGGAAGAACCTGCCTCGCAGGAAGTGAGAGAGGTTGTTATCATCACCACCATCGACAAAGAAAAAAATGCCACACTGCTCACCATTCAGAGAAACAGTGCCAGTGTGAGCGATGGTATTTCAGCTGAAAGCATTAAACAAACGCCCGCTAAAACCACCAGCGACGTTATCGCAAAAGTGAGTGGAGCGAGTATTCAGGATAATAAATTTGTAATTATCAGGGGCCTTAACGACCGTTACAATGCAGCTTTCATTAATGGTGCTCCATTGCCAAGCTCGGAAAGTGACCGTAAAGCATTTTCATTCGATATCTTCCCTGCAAATTTACTGGATAACCTTATTGTAATAAAAACAGCTACTCCTGATCTTCCGGCTGATTTCGCAGGAGGAATCATTAATATTACAACCAAATCTATACCCGATAAAAATTTTAATTATCTTTCGTTAACCACAGGATATAATTCTATCACTACCTTCAAAGAAGGTTATACTTACCAGGGTGGAAAATATGATTGGATTGGTTTGGATGACGGTAAACGTGCCTTGTCGAAGGATATGCCTGCGACCTTGGAAATGAAAAAAGGTAAAATAAATGAACAAGCCGCAAACACCGCATATATTTCAAATGACTGGGGATTAAAAACATTCAATGCCCTGCCTAATCTTAGTTTCCAATATACCAATGCACATACCTTTAAGATCCGCAAAATGGACTTCGGAAATATTGTTGCACTAACCTATAATAATTCAAACACTTTCAACAGTTCCATCCGCCGTGATTTCGATAATGCCACCCCGGGAAACAAAGCACAGCAACAATTTGAACTAAGCGACAAAAATTATAGTCGGCAGATACTCGGTGGAGTGCTTGCAAATTTTGCTTTAAGAATAAACGAAAATAATACTGTTGGTTTTAAGAACCTGATAAATGTTAATACAGAAGATAAAGTTACCCTACGTAACGGAATCCGTGAATTTGAATCCAATCCTCAGCTCCTCGAGCGCAGCAGCGCACGCTGGTTCACAGAAAATAAATTGTATTCCGGGCAATTGATCGGAGATCATTTTCTGCCCTCAAAGAAAATAAAGATTCACTGGATCGGATCCATGAGTAATATAAACCGGAGTATGCCGAATCTGCGCCGTATGATGTATACCCGCCCTTCGGTTGCCTCTGATCCCGGTGAACCCGAGCCTGAATTCAAGGCTTCTATCCCCATTTCAGGAAGTACGCCAACTACCGGTGGAAATATATTTTATTCAAATAATAAAGAAAATATTTACAGCTTCAATGCAGATTTTACACTTCCGTTCAAATTCAAAGGAACAAATGTCACAAATGATTTTAAAGCAGGTGGTGGTTACCAATACCGCGACAGAAATTTTAAGGTACGGCAATTGGGATTGACTCAATATAAGATTGTGGGCGGCGGAATTAATTTTGATCAAAGTCTCTTGTTGTTGCCTGAAGATAAAATCTTTGCAACAGAAAATATGGGAATTTTGAGCAATGGTAAAGGAGGTTTTAAACTTGAAGAACAAACCAAGTTCAATGATTCATATAAAGCCAATTCATCCTTAACCAATACCTTCGTGATGATGGATACCCGTATTAACAATAAGTTTCGTTTTGTTTATGGCGTGCGTATTGAAGACTTTAAGATGGCCCTACATACAGCCGAGGATGATGGCAAGACTATCGATACTTCATTTAATAAGATTGATATCCTTCCGTCTATAAATTTCATATACTCCATCACCAAATTTCAGAATATCCGTTTAAGTTATTCCAATACTGTTTCACGCCCGGAGTACAGGGAGATTGCACCCTTTGGATTTTATGATTTCGTAACCAATTTCACAACACGCGGAAATCCGGCCCTCAGACGCGCCTTGATCTCTAATTTCGATGCCCGTTATGAAATGTTCCCGGGGAAAGGCCAGATATTTTCTGTGAGCCTCTTCTATAAATCATTTAAAGATGCAATTGAACAGGTAACGGTAGCCAACACCACCCCGGAGATTAATTTCAGCAATGTTGATAAGGCAAAGAATTATGGAATGGAGCTGGAAGTTCGTTTATTGATGAGTACCATCTTCAAGGTTCCGGAATCAAATAAGTTATTAAACAGCCTAACACTTTATTCAAATCTGGCTTTAATTAAATCGGATATTAGCGTGGTTGATGTACAAGGCTCATTACCTGAGAAGAGGCCCTTACAAGGACAATCTCCATTTATAATAAATTCAGGTGTGCAATATATGAACGATATAAAACAATTCACAGCTTCGCTTTCATTTAACTTAATCGGAAGACGAATTGCAATCGTTGGAAATGCAATTGAACCGAATGTTTGGGAAAATGGAAGGTCGATTATTGATTTCCAATTATCAAAAACATTCCTTAAAAAGAATAATCTTGAAGTAAAGCTTAACTTTAAAGACGGACTGGCCCAGAAACAAATATTCTACCAGGATAATAATAAAAATAAAACCCTGGATATGAAAAGCGATAATATCATAAGTGAAGTATCCAGTGGCCGTATTGTTAGCATGGGCGCAGCATTTAAATTTTAATTGACGTTGCTAATTGACAATGGACAGTTGATAATGGACAATTGACAATTGACAATTGACAATTGAAATACAAACATTGCCGCTACTCTCGCCACTATAATTTAATCATTATTCAAATATCCGGGGCAGTAGTAGAAAAGCTTATTTATCGCGTCATTTAAATTATTTATTTTTCGCTTCACTGAAATACAGGAACCACAAAGAATACAAAAGTTGAATTGCGCGCAAAGAATACAAAAGTGATTTTTCTCATGTATTCCAACATTGTATTCTCATTGTCAATTGTCCATTGTCTATTGTCAATCATCATTCATTGTCCGTTGTCCATTATTTATTATTCATCATTCATCATTCATCATTCATTATTCATCATTCATCATTCATTGTCAATTATTCATTATTCATCGTCAATTGAAATAACAAATACATAATATG
>JBBRJE010000097.1:0-8860 GCA_038219845.1 Bacteroidia bacterium | reverse complement strand
TTTTGCTGACAATTATTGAAATTGTGAGATGGAGAAGGGAAAATTATAGTCCATCACTGAAGGTGATTTATTCCAGCGAATTTGAAGAATGATTTAAGTGAATGCATCGAAAAGAATTCATTAAAACCTGTGGCTTTGCCTGTATGGCCCTGGCAGCGAGCGCCATTCCACTGGATGGCTGCACTCCTTCCAGGTATGTACTGGCTGCGACCGACGGAAATTATCTAGTTGTTCCCGCTTCTGAATTTATCATTACCAGGGAGGACCGCACGTCTTACAGGAAATATATCATCGTTAGAAATGATAAGCTTGGATTCCCTGTTTTTTTAAGTCGTGAAAACGAAACGGCCTACACCGCCCTCTTATTAAAATGTACCCACCAGGCAGCCGAGCTGTCAGTGAACGGTGATATGCTCAGCTGCTATGCCCATGGCAGTGAATTCACCACGCATGGTGAGGTGATCACCGGTCCGGCAGATACGCCGCTCACCGCCTTCCCGGTAAGCCTCGAAAATTCCAATATTAAAATTAAAATTAGCTGAATGAAATTATTTATTATATCCCTATTTCTTAGCGTTCATTTATTGGGGCAAACAGATTCCACAAAAATTCTATACCGTGTTACATCCGATACATCCGGAATGAAGCTAAACACCGATGCTGTTTATAACAGGCCTTTCTTAAGCACCGACAAGCTGCCCCTGGCCATTGGGGGTTATGTGGAAGCGAATATTAATTATTTCCCGGCGCGTTCAGAAATGCAGGGAACATCTTTTGTATTCGAAAGGCTTAGTATTTTTATGGCATCAACTATTGGTAAAAGAATTAAATTCCTGTCGGAGATTGAATTTGAAGAAGGGGGAAAGGCAATAGGGATTGAATATGCCGCCATAGATATCGCATTCCATCCATTACTGAATTTACGTGCCGGGATAATCATTAACCCTATCGGATCTTTTAATCAAAATCATGACGGACCCAAATGGGAGTTTGTCGACCGGCCTATCTCTTCAACAACGCTGATTCCAGCCACACTCAATAGTTCAGGCATAGGGGTATTCGGAAAAATAGCCCATAGAAATTGGGTATGGGCCTATGAAGCATATTTAACCAATGGATTGGATGATAAAATGATTAATAACGAGCATAAGAAAACATGGCTCGCTGCCAGCAAGGAGAATCCGGAAAGGTTCAACGAAAGTTTTAATGGCCTCCCTTCCACCACGGTAAAAACGTCGATAAGGCATCGTAAGATCGGTGAGATAGGCATCTCATGGCTTGGAGGGGTGTATAATAAATTTAGGGAGGCAGGTGTTATTTTGGACCGCAAGAGAAGGTATGATCTGGTTGCAATGGATTTTAATTCCACCCTGCCTGTAATTAATACCATAATTAATGGCGAATGGGTATGGTCATTCATAGATGTTCCAGGAATCCTATCGCAGCAATATGGAAACAGGCAGCAAGGTGGCTTCCTCGACCTGGTCCAACCCATTAAGAAAGATATTTTGGGATGGCAAAATAGCACGATCAATATTGCACTTCGCTGCGAATACGCAGATTATAATGTCGGAGCTTTCGATGCCACGGGCGGAAATATTTATGATCATGTATTTTCCATTGTTCCAGCACTAAGCTTTCGCCCCTCCTCACTCACTGTATTCCGGCTTAACTACCGCTACCGTGCAGATACCGATATTTTTGGTAACTCCCCCTTCATTACAAATGGATTTCAGCTGGGCTTTGCAAGCTATTTTTAGATTGGTTTTTTTAAAAGGATGATTGATGATGAATAGCTATAGCTTCTTTTATGATCCCCTCCATATTAAAAAATAATACCTATTTTTCACTTTTAAATCATGCCCTATATGAAAATCAGATTGATAATAATTTTAGTCTCTGCCCATTTATTTGTTACGGCACAAAGCGGAATAAGCTGGTCGATGCCTATGAATATTGCTGCCAGCAGCTTCAATAACGAACATCCCCGCATCGTGCTCGATGGTAAAGGAAACCCTTTGGTGATCTGGGGGAATTCAAGCACGAAAAAAGTAATGTTCACGCGTTGGACAGGTACTGCATTCACCGCCCCTATCGCGCTCAATCCTGCTGCCATACCGGTATTCACTGCTTCCTGGGCCGGGCCCGATATCGTATCGAAAGGAGATACGGTCTATATTGTTTTCAAACAAACACCAGAAGATACCAACCATATTTATCTTATCCGCTCATTCAATGGAGGCATGAATTTCAATGCACCTGTAAGGGTTGATTTTATAGGAAAAAATGTGAGCCGGTTCCCAACGCTTACAACAGATATGGCGGGCAACCCCTTAATGGCGTTTATGAAATTTGATTCTGTTTTTGGAAATTCAAGATGGGTGGTTTCCAGATCAAATGATTTCGGACTTACCTTCTCTGCCGATGTTCTGGCAAGTGGCTTTTCTGGTGGCGAAGTTTGCGACTGTTGTCCGGCTGCGCTTGTTTCGGCCAACAATAAAGTGATGATGCTCTACCGCGATAATTTAACCAATCTCAGAGATATCTGGACCGGCGTTTCTTCAAATAATGCTGCTTCTTTTTCTAAAGGAATGGATATCGATCAGAATAAATGGATGCTCCTGGCTTGCCCTTCCAGTGGGCCGGATGGGGTAATTGTCGACGATACCTTGTACTCAGTGTATATGAGCGGTGCAAGCGGAACAAGTAAAGTATACCGCAATAAAAATTCTGTCCTCAATGTTCTTTCTTCAAAGGGAAACTTAATGACGACAAGCAATACTTTTATGCAAAACTTCCCAAGGATTGCAAATTATAATCAGTCGGTAGCCGAGGTATGGGAGCAAGACATAAACGGCAGCACGCAGCTTGGTTTATTTTTTACGACCAATATTCACAAGGGTTTTCCTTCAACTTATGATACGGTAGCTATGAGTAGCTCCGCCACCATAATAAATACGGATGTGGCCGTGTATAATAATGCTGTTTGGGTAGTATGGGAGGAAGGGAGCACGGGTGTGGTGAGATACAGGAAAGGGACGTATTCACCAGCATCCAATGGCATTAAGCAGGTAACAGATTTATCCGGGGCGCTGTCTGTTTATCCTAATCCGGTAAATTCTGATATCCTGAATATTAAGTGCATCCGGGAGCTGACGGAAAAATTCCAGGTTACAATCACTGATATCCTGGGACAAGATATTATTTCATACACTAATTTAGATATTGGAAACAATAGAATAAATATAAAAAATCTTAAACCCGGAACATATACCCTTAAGTTAAATTCTGAAGGACAAATTTATATTACAAAATTTACTAAGCTGTAGTGAAATAATTTAAATACAATTACGGTGCTAAGGTTTGAATTAATTTTTCTGATAAATAATCAATTTGCCTTTTAAAGTAATCCCTTCTTCAGTGATGATGGTGTATGGATAAATACCTTCGCGCATTCCGCTCAGGTGAAGCACCACAGGCTCCAGGCGGTCGAAATTATATTTACGTAAGGTTCTGCCGGTCATATCATACAGTCGGATTTCCAGCCCGTGATTGAAAGTTTCTTTGCTCCCGATCAGGCTCACTATATCTTTGGCCGGGTTCGGTGAGAAGGATCCTTCTGCTGCGGTACCGGATTTGGCGCTGCCCTGGTTATTAAATTTCCAAAGGCATATCTCAGTTCCTCTACTAAAAATGAAAACATAATTCCCATCATGAATTTTTTTAAGCTGTAAAACAGCGTCGAATGAATCTGTAAAGCTGAATACAAGATGGTTATCGAGGTCTATCTTTTCAATGGTTTGGCTAACCTCCGCCTTGCATTTATTACTTAAAACATAGTCTGTTTCATAATAGCTCAAATCAATATAATTGGCCGCACAGTTAAGCTTATAACTGGCGCTGTTAATGAGCTGTCCCGAATAATTATAATCATATACGTAAGCATAAAAGCTGGTGTCCTTTTTTGAAACGCTCTCTGCCACGCGAATCTTATTAAAAGTATAAAACATGGAAGTGGTAAGAATTTTTTCGTTGCGCTTATGCTTTACCTTAATATGAAAATTCGCTATCCCGTCGGTACGAACCTGGCTGAACACAAGGCTCTCGTTGGAATCTGTCTGCTCTACACCTGTGGTATAAATGGTGTTGTTATTCACAAAATATGCTTCGTTGAAATAGCCGCGGTAAAAATAATAGTCGGTTGGCAAAGCTCCATTGGCATCGATTACACTTAAGGTGGCTTTCGGATTTACTGTACTAAAGGAGGCTCCAAAAGATAATGCGCTCCCATCAGGAAGTGCCAGGCTTGACCCTCTCTGTTTTAATAGCTGGCCATAAATATTATTATCGCCGAAGGAATTGTGAATATAAGTTTCCCATTTCTGGTTTCCTGTAGCATCAAACTTTAGAATATATTGTTCGCCATACGGATAGGTGATATCCAGTAATAAGGATCCATCTTGCTGCTCCGCAATATGCTGGGTGCAAAATCGGGCAGCGCTATCTGAGGTAGTATCTTTGCGCATCAACTTATCCCATAATTCTGCCCCGTTTTTGTCTACCTTCATCAGGTGCATCTCTGTAGTATGCGGACCGGTATGGGTAATATCAAGCTTTATCAGACTATATGCAAGAATGATTTCAAGAGATTTTAGCTCAGTGAAAGTGGTGAAATATGCATTGTTGCCTTTTGAATAATTATGCTTAAAGGAAATTTGCTGCGCTGTGGCGAAAAGAGAGGAGAGCGTAAAAAGTGAAAATATAAATTTTTTCATTTCGGAAAAATTCTGATTATAATGGAGATCGAATAAAAATCCAAATATAGGATTTTTTGAAATATCTTAAACAGTAGTTTTCAACGAAATTGATTCCGGAAAGCACCGTAGATCGGGTATAAAAATTAGAGGACAATCATTCCTTTTCGATGTATAAAGTAGTGAAGATCCATTGTTGAATGCCGACTCCGGTTTTATTTGTAAAGGAATTGCTAGGATTATACATCGTTTGTTTTTATGATATAGGTAATTGAAAGGCAATACCACTATTCATTTTTAATGCTATTTTTGTAACGTATGACAAATATCAGGATACTTGAAGTACGCAGTGAATTGGGTGGCCGGTTGCGCGGAGCTAGTCTGGGTATCGATGCCATAAAAATGGCAGACATCACCAAGGACAATACCTTTTTCTATAGTGAAGAAAAGAATAAGCAAAAGCAGATTATTGCAGTAAAAGATTTTAATGCTGAGCTGCTAAAGCCCTCCGCCCATAAGCAGGCTAAGTATATCGATAAGATTTATGCCCAATGCAAGCTGGTGGCTGAAGCCACAGAGAAATGTCTTAAGGATAAGAAATTCCCGCTTGTCATTTCCGGCGATCACAGCAATGCAATTGGCACTATCGCTGGCATCAGGAATCATTACCACGACGCCCGTGTCGGTGTGATCTGGGTGGATGCCCATGCCGACCTTCATTCGCCTTACACATCTCCCAGTGGCAATATGCATGGGATGCCAATGGGGGCCAGCATGGCATTCGATGGGATTAAAGAATACAGGATAAGCAAAAGAGAAGCAGAGTTTTGGAATAAATTAAAATACCTGGGAAGCCGTGAAATTGAACCAAAGATACTACCTGAAGATGTTGTGTTTATTGGCTTACGCGATACTGAGATAGAAGAAGATGACCTGATTGACCGCCATAATATTAAGGTGATCGACCCTATTGATTTTCGGAGCATGAGCATCAAGGAAGTGGCCAATGAAACTTTATTGCACCTTGCCGGCTGCGATTATCTATACCTGAGCTTTGATATCGACAGCCTTGATAAAAGCCTCGTGCCGGGCACTGGAACCCCGGTAGACAGCGGGTTAAGCGAGCTCGAAGCAAAAAAATTATTGCAATTACTATTGAAGGATGAGCGGATCATTTGCTTTGAATTAACGGAGGTAAACCCATTACTTGACAACGAAAATAAAACTGCAAAGATGGCCCTCGAAATAATTGATTCCTTATTTTAATCCGGTAAGTATTTTATCAAAATTTTTATCCGTGGGGGCTTCAAATAAATAATCACCTTTCGTCACCGGATGCTCCAGCCTGAGGGATTGGGCGTGCAGGAGCTGGTGCTTGATATTTTCATGATCCAACAAATTTTCAATTTCCTTAAACTTAAAAGCGCTCGCATACCTGGGATCGCCTAAAATAGCATGTCCCAGAAATTGCAGATGTATGCGGAGCTGGTGTGTTCGTCCTGTTTGCAAATTGCATTGAACCATGCTTGCAAATTTAAACCGTTCCATTACTTTATAATGCGTTATTGCTTCTTTGCCTTCTTCTCGCGATGGAAACGCCTGGATGATCATCGGATTGAATGGGTTCCTACCAATGGGAACATCGATGATTCCTTCATCATTTTTTAACGATCCCCATACCAGGGCAGAATAAGTGCGATGCATCAATTGATTTTTCACCTGTTGTTCCAAACCCATTTTAGCAACTTTATTTTTAGCAAAGACAATAAGCCCTGATGTACCCTGATCAAGCCGGTGCACGGCCCCTTCGGCGACATTTACGTTTTGATCGGTGCTTAAAAAATAATAAGCGAGGGCATTAAGCAACGTCCCCCTGTAATTCCCCAGTCCTTTATGCACAGGCATACCAGCAGCTTTATTGATGACAATCAGGTATTCATCCTCAAAAATTATATCCAGCGGTATATTCTCGGGACTTATATTCTCATTAAATTCTTTATACAAAGAAAATACTTCAATGATATCGTTCAACTGGATTTTATAATCTGCATCAACCGGCTTACTATTTACCAGCACTGCCTGTTTGAAAATCAGGTTCTGAATTTTGTTACGTGAAAATTTGCGAAGCTTTGTCGAAAGGAAAACATCTATCCTTTGTAAATTTACGGGAGAAGTGACAGTAAGAGAGTGCAGCAGTTGCACGGCGTCAGGCATTAGTAATGGAGGTATGGTACATCATCTTTAAGATCATTTTTTAAAGATCTCATCATATTTCAAGGCATTGGTGATGTCTATCTGTTTCAGCATATCCACAATCTTTGTTTTCTCCGTATTATCAGCTTTTTTATAGATATCCACGATTTCATTCACCTTGGCATCAAAAAACATTTTAATAGCGAGGGTATTCGGATTTTGTTTAGCTATAGTAAAAAGTGTGGTAATTACTTCAGTGATAATAGCCCGGCCTGCATTTGCATCTTTACTCATGCCATCAAGCCCCATACGATGATATTTATAGATGCTCTCATGGAGGATTTTAAAACGCGAGTTAGTGAAATCTGAAATCAGGCTATAACGGTTTCTGCTTCTACTGCCCATCACCTGCTTCCATCCCGCCTCCGGGGCGCTCTGGGCTATATTTACAATCGTTTGTGCTTTGCTGAAATAGCTGCTTCCCGCCTCCGGCCCAAACGAGTCATATTCCAGGCCTAAAACTACGTTAGCATAAAATCCAAGGAAGGAAGTAAGGTTATTGTACTGGTTCTCGTTAAAATCCATACTCTGCAACTCTGAATAACGGAAGGTGAAATCCTTATCTACAAAGTTCAAAACGGGAGTGGAATAATTCGTTCCAAATACCGGGCGCACGGCCTGCACTACAAAGGTGGCTGTGAATTGGTCGATGCCAAGCTTCTGATCAATATTGATTGATATATTAAGATCTATTTTCTCGCTGGGAAGAATATTATCAGCGCTCCATTTGCGGTTATTATAAAATTCAAGAACGGAAGTTTGCAATGCGCCAAAAAGTTGTTTAAAGGCGGCATCATTGCTTGGATCAGATACCTGAACCCTGCAATTGAAATCCTGCGACCGGGTGCTTATATATCCAAGGATGAATAGGAGTAGAAATGCTTTTTTAATCATGGTAATAATAATTCAATTTCGTCTAAAATGTCGGCAGCCACACCTGCCTTGCTTTTTAATCCGAAATTCTTTTGTTCCCTGTTTTTATGTATGATGGTTATTTTATTGGTATCGTTTCCAAATCCTGCACCTTTATCGTTTAACGAATTCAGTATAATAAAGTCCAGGTTCTTCCGCTCTATTTTGTCTATCGCATTTTCGAACTCGTTATTGGTTTCAAGGGCAAAACCAATGAGCAGCTGGCACGCCTTTTTCCTTTTCCCCAATTCGCCTGCAATATCAATGTTTTTCTTCAACTCCAGCATAAGCGTCTCTTCCAGTTTCTTTAATTTTTGTGAAGAAGTTTTTACAGGTGCATAGTCGGCTACAGCGGCCGTTAATATGGCAATTTCTGCTCCCTCAAAATTCTCAAAGCATGCCCTGGCCATCTCTGCTGCTGAGATAACGTTGATCCTACGGATCCTTGTATCGCTTGTTGATAATTGCGTTATTCCTGACACTAATATGACGTTCGCGCCCCTGTTTGAGGCTTCTTCAGCAATAGCATAACCCATTTTACCCGAAGAGTGGTTGCTGATAAATCGCACAGGGTCGATGGCTTCCTGGGTGGGGCCGGCATTCACCAAGATAATTTTATTTTTTAATTTGCTCTTTTGGGGCGAAAAAAAATTTTCCAGGAATTGGATGATCTCCTCCGGCTCGGCCATCCGGCCTTTCCCCTGAAGGCCACTGGCCAGCTCCCCATCATTGGGCTCAATGATAATATTCTGATAAGTTTTTAATATTTCAATATTATTTTTTGTGGAGGGGTGAAGGAACATGTCACGGTCCATCGCAGGGGCATAAACCACGGGACATTTAGCCGACAAGTAACAAGCAAGCACGAAATTATCACAGATCCCCTGCGCCATCTTTGCCATCGTATTGGCGCTGGCAGGAGCGATCAGCAATACATCGGC